>NZ_JBEYXH010000042.1:0-61678 GCF_040644755.1 Streptomyces sp. NPDC046887 | reverse complement strand
GGGCCCGGGACTCGTGGTCCCGGGCCCGGCCCTGGTGACTGCCTACCGCGCTACGCGGCCCGCACGGGCCGCCGCGTCAGTTGTCGTCCTCGTCGATGAGGAAGCCCCGCATCGGCGACGGCGCCTGCTGCATCGGCTGGGGCGCCTGGGGGCGCACCGGTGCCATCGGCTGGGTCATCGCGGGCGACATCTGCTGCTGGCCGCCGTAGGACGGACCCGGGCCCATCGACGGGCCGCCGCCCATCGTCTGGTTGCCGCCGTAGGACGGGGCGCCGGCGCCGGCCGAGGCCATCGACGGGGACGGCGGCAGCGACGGGGCGGCCGGGGAGCGCGGCGGGGCCAGCGAGTCGTCCGACTGGGTCTCCAGCTGGCGCAGCTGGCTCTCCAGGTAGGACTTCAGGCGGGTCCGGTACTCGCGCTCGAAGCCGCGCAGGTCCTCGACCTTCCGCTCCAGGGTGGCGCGGGCGGATTCCAGGGAGCCCATGGCCACGCGGTGCTTCTCCTGGGCGTCCCGCTCCAGCGCGTCGGCCTTGGCGCGGGCGTCGCGCTCCAGGCCCTCGGCGCGCGAACGGGCCTCACCGACGATCTTGTTGGCCTCGGAGCGGGCCTCCGCGATCGCCTGGTCGGCGGTCTGCTGGGCCAGCGAGAGCACCCGCGCGGCGCTGTCGCCGCCGGGGTTCTGCGGCTGGGGCATGCCCGGGCCGCCGTGGCCGCCCATGGGTCCACCCATGCCGCCGCCCATCGGGCCGCCCATCTGGCCGGGACCGCCCTGCATGGGGCCGCCCATCTGGCCGGGGCCGCCCTGCATCGGACCGCCCTGCATCGGGCCGTTGCCCATCGGGCCCTGGCCCATGGGGCCGCCGGGGCCGCCCTGCGGGCCGCCGTGGCTCGGACCGGCCGGCAGCTGGGGAGCTCCACCGGGCAGCTGGGGCGGGCCCATCTGCGGGGGCTGCTGCTGGACCGGGGGTCCGGATATGGCGGCGGGCACCGGGGCGCCGGGACCCTGCGGACGGTCCTGGGGCTCCTGAGGCTTGCGCATCCCCTGCTGCTGCTGGTTCTGCGCGGCGGCGCGGGTGGCCGCGGCCAGTTTGGCGCGCAGGTCCTCGTTCTCGCGCAGGAGACGGGTCAGTTCCGCCTCGACCTCGTCGAGAAAGGCATCGACCTCGTCCTCGTCATAGCCTTCTCGGAGGCGGACGGTCGTGAACTGCTTGTTCCGCACGTCCTCGGGGGTCAGCGGCATCTTTCCTTCACCTCTACGTAGTCGTCGGCAGTCGGCAGGACCGTATCGCTGGACCCCTACACCTTCATCATGAGACTGCTCACGAGGGAGGTCAGGAGCCATACGATGATCATCAGGACGAAGAAGGACAGGTCGAGTGCCACGCCTCCGAGACGCAACGGCGGGATGAACCGCCGAAGGAGTTTCAGTGGTGGATCGGTGACAGTGTAGGTGGCCTCCAGAACGACCACCATCGCCTTCCCGGGTTGCCATGAACGGGCGAACTGGAAGACGTAGTCCATGACGAGCCGGAAGATCAGGACGACCAGGAAGCACATCAGAGCGATGTAGACCACCTGCAGTGCCACGCTCATCCCGCGCTTCCCTCTCCCCTGATCCCCATGTCCATCCCGTGTCCGTCCGGCCGCGCGGGCCGGTCGTTCCCGGTGTCGTGCTCTCAGCTCTGGTTGAAGAATCCGCCCTCTGCGATGCGGGCCTTGTCCTCCGCCGTGACATCGACGTTAGCAGGCGACAGCAGGAACACCTTCTGTGTCACCCGCTCGATGCTGCCGTGCAGGCCGAACACCAGACCGGCGGCGAAGTCGACCAGCCGCTTCGCGTCGGTGTCGTCCATCTCGGTCAGGTTCATGATCACGGGGGTGCCCTCGCGGAAGTGTTCCCCGATGGTACGGGCCTCGTTGTAGGTCCGGGGGTGCAGCGTCGTGATCCGGTAGGGCTCCCGCTCGGACACGACCTTGGGCATGATCACCGGTGCGTTCTTCTCCAGGCTCGGGCGTTCGGGTGTGATGGATGACACGGGGGCGATTCGTGCCGGACGTCCGCTTTCCACCGGCAGCGCGACGGGCTCGCGGGGCACCGGCGGCTGCGCCACCACCCGGGGCGGCTCCTCGTGCTCGACCGGGCGGTGCGGCTGGTGCGCGGAGGCGTGGACCGCCTGGTGCGGGGGCTGGTGGCGCCGCTCGGGCTCCGGCTCCAGCTCGGGTTCGAAGTCGTCGTCGGGGTCGAAGCCCCGGCCGTCGTACCCATCGTCCTCCACGAGGCCGAGGTAGACCGCCATCTTGCGCATCGCGCCGGCCATGCTCTCCAGTCCTCCGCTCTGTGGTGGATCGGCATCGTCACTGGTGCCCGCGATCCACTGGCTCCCGGCCTGTCCGCTGTTCGGCGGAAATGACCATATTTTCTGCTGTGGTCCGACTTTGCTTCGCGACGTTACCGGAGCGGCGGGCGCCGACCGAGTACCGCCGTACCGATGCGTACATGTGTCGCCCCCGCGGCGACGGCGTCCTCCAGGTCCGCGCTCATCCCCGCGGACACCATGGTCGCAGCGGGATGAGCCTCACGCAGCCGGGCCGAGATGTCCACCAGCCGGTCGAACGCGGCGCGTTGGCGCCCGGCGTACTCCCCGCTGAGCGGGGCCACCGTCATCAGCCCGCCGAGGGTGAGCCCGGGGGCGTCCGCCACCGCGTCGGCCAACTCGGCCACGCCGTCCGGTCCGACGCCGCCGCGCTCCCCGCGCCCGCTCGCCCCGGCGTCCAACGCGACCTGGATCAGGCACCCCAGTGCGCGCCCGGCGCGCTCCGCCGCGCCCGAGAGTGCGCCGACGAGCTTCAACCGGTCCACGGACTGCACCACCTGGGCGTAACCCGTCACGGAACGGACCTTGTTGGTCTGCAACTGGCCCACGAAGTGCCAGGTCAGATCGAGATCGGCGCATTCGGCCGCCTTGGGGGCGGCGTCCTGGTCACGGTTCTCGGCGACATGGCGCACCCCCAACTCGTACAGCAGCCGTACGTCGTCCGCCGGATAGGTCTTGGTGACCACGATCAGGGTCACGTCCTCGCGGGGGCGCCCGGCGGTCCGGCACGCGGCGGCGATGCGCTCCTCCACCCGCCCGAGGTTGGCGGCGAGTTCCGCCCTGCGGTCGCGGTCCGTCATGAGTCTTCCGTCTTCCGTGCGGCGTCCGGCCCCGCGGAGTGCTCCGGTTCGGCCTCCAGCCAGACATAGCCGGCGAGCCGGCCGGTGGTGCGGTCGCGGCGGTACGAGAAGTGGTCGCCGGACTCGCGGGTGCAGACCTCCGAGGTGTGCCGGTGGGCCACCCCGAGCGCGGCGAGCTGGGCGTGCACTCCGGCGGCCACATCCAGGGCGGGAGTGCCCCAACTGGTCTGGGCCCAGGCGGCCGGCTCGATGGCGGCGACTTCCTCGCGCAGGACCGCGGGGACCTCGTAGCACCGTCCGCAGACGGCGGGACCGGTGTGCGCGGTGATCCGGGAGGGCTCGGCGCCGAGCCGGACCATGGCCTCGACGGCGGCCGGGACGACCCCGGCGGCCAGTCCGGGCCGTCCGGCGTGCGCGGCGGCGGCCACCCCGGCGACCGGGTCGGCCAGCAGCACGGGGACGCAGTCGGCGGTCAGTACGGCGAGGGCGAGCCCGCGCCGCGCGGTGACCACCGCGTCCACCGCCGGGACCGGGCCGTCGGGCCAGGACCCTTCGACCACGGCGACCTGGCGGCCGTGCACCTGGTTCATCCAGACGACCGCGGCCGGGTCCAGCTTCAGGGACTCGGCCGCGAGCCGGCGGTTGGCGCGGACCGTGTCCGGGTCGTCGCCGACCGCTCCCCCGAGGTTGAGCTGCTCGTACGGAGCGGCGCTCACCCCGCCCCACCGGTCGGTGAAGGCGAAGTGCGCGCCGCTCGCGGAGTGGTACTGCCCTATCACGTCAACCAGGTCACTTCAGGAAGTCCGGGACGTCCAGCTCTTCGGCCTGGCTGTCCGGGTAGTGGTGCGGCTCCGGGATGCTCGGCGACTTGGCCTCCGAGACCGGGGCCGGCTCGACGGGCGCCGGGGCCGGCGGCTGCTCCTCGCGCACCGGGACGGTGCCGAGTCCGGGCGCCGGACGGGGCGGTTCCGGGATGGAGCGGGGCGCCGGGGACTCCTCGCGCTTGGCGGTGGAGGAGGCGCCGATCACGTTGTCCCGGCGGGCCGGCGGCTGGCCGCCGTCGAACCCGGCGGCGATCACGGTGACCCGCACCTCGTCGCCGAGGGCGTCGTCGATCACCGCGCCGAAGATGATGTTGGCCTCCGGGTGGGCGGCCTCGCTCACCAGCTGGGCGGCCTCGTTGATCTCGAACAGGCCGAGGTCGGAGCCGCCGGAGATGGAGAGCAGCACCCCGCGGGCGCCGTCGATGGAGGCCTCCAGCAGCGGCGAGGAGATCGCCATCTCGGCGGCGGCCACCGCGCGGTCGTCGCCGCGGGCCGAGCCGATGCCCATGAGCGCCGAACCGGCGTCGGACATGACCGACTTGACGTCGGCGAAGTCCAGGTTGATCAGACCGGGGGTGGTGATCAGGTCGGTGATGCCCTGTACGCCGGAGAGCAGCACCTGGTCGGCCGACTTGAACGCGTCGAGCACGCTGACCTGGCGGTCCGAGATGGACAGCAGCCGGTCGTTGGGGATGACGATGAGGGTGTCGACCTCTTCGCGGAGTTCGGCGATGCCGTCCTCCGCCTGGTTGGCGCGGCGCCGCCCTTCGAAGGTGAAGGGCCGGGTGACCACGCCGATGGTCAGCGCGCCCAGGGAGCGCGCGATGTTGGCGACCACGGGGGCGCCGCCGGTGCCGGTGCCACCGCCTTCGCCCGCGGTGACGAAGACCATGTCGGCCCCCTTGAGGACCTCCTCGATCTCCTCGCGGTGGTCCTCTGCCGCCTTGCGACCGACTGCCGGGTTGGCCCCGGCTCCGAGGCCTCGGGTGAGTTCGCGGCCGACGTCGAGCTTCACGTCGGCGTCACTCATCAACAGCGCCTGTGCGTCCGTGTTGATGGCGATGAACTCGACACCCTTGAGACCGACCTCGATCATTCGGTTGATGGCATTGACACCACCGCCGCCGACACCGATGACCTTGATGACTGCGAGGTAGTTCTGCGGTGCTGCCACGTCGAAGGCCTCTCGCCTCGATTTACGTGCCGCCGCCGCGCCCGTGTGCGCGCCGCGACGGCGGATGCCGATGGGACGGTCCGGAACGCCGACCCAAACCCTAACGTTGAAGTTTAGGGTTACCAGTACGCCTGTCCGCTGGACTCTTCTCCGAACAGGACACTAAGTCGACAAGTGGCGCGCGTTCAACGAACACGCCGAACCTCCCGTTTTTCTTTTCACCCTATGTGATCACCCGGAGCGCTGACCAACCAGGGTGCTGGCCAGGGCATATGTGCGTCAACCGCGCGAAGCGGCCGGGGCGGTCGGAGCACTGACGTCGAACGTCCGCGCACGGGGTTCGGCCTTCATCAGGGCGGTCAGCGCACGGGACTTGGGCTCGCCGTTCCCGGCGCTGCCCCACACCACCCGGCGCCCCCGGGTGAGTTCCAGAGTGACCGCGTCATAGGAGGTCACCCGCAGCAACCGGGTGTCCTTGGCCACGGCCTCGGGCAGCGCGCCCGCCACCGCCACGGCGGACACGGTGAGTTCCTCCCGGCCGAAGCGGCGCAGGCTGGCGGAGTCGGCCGGCTTCAGCTCCAGCAGCGGTACGCCGGCGGGTGCCCGCTTCACGGTGGCGTACCGGGAGCCGGTGGCGTCGATCTCGGTGTAGCCGCCGCGCGAGGGGGCAAGGAGCACCGGGGTCCGCTCGGTGACGGTGAGTTCGACGGTGTCCGGCCAGGAGCGGGTCACCTCCACCGTGTCGATCCGGGGCAGCTTCCGGACCAGCCGGCCGGCGATGGCCTCGGTGTCCACCGAGGCGAGCGGGGCGCCCCGGGGGACGTCGGCGGCGGCCTCCACCTGCGCGGGGGTGAGCACCCGGGTGCCGGAGACCGCGGTGGCCTCCACCCGCAGCCAGGAGGAGCCGTACACCACCCAGGCCCCGCCGCCGGCCAGGGCGAGCGCGGCGAGGCCGAGCAGCAGCACCCGGGGCGGCGGCAGCCGGCGGCGGGGGGCGGGGCGGGAGGGCCGGGCCGGCGCCGGGGCGCCCTTCTTCGGCCTGCGGGCGCCACGTTCGGCGGTACTCGGTCCGGCCATGCTCCCTGCCTCCTCCTGCGTGCGGCCGACCGGGGCTAGCCCCGGCGGGCGGCGATCGCCTCGCGGACCATGCCGACGAGCAGCTCGTCGGCGTCCCGGCGGCCGAACTCGGCGGCCGAGCGGGACATCTCGTACAGCCGGTGCGGGTCGGCCAGCACCGGCAGCACGTTGCCCTGGACCCACTGGGGCGTCAGCTCGGCGTCGTCGACCAGCAGTCCGCCGCCGGCCTTGACCACCGGCTGGGCGTTGAGCCGCTGCTCGCCGTTGCCGATGGGCAGCGGGACGTACGCGGCGGGGAGCCCGACGGCGGAGAGTTCGGCGACGGTCATCGCGCCCGCGCGGCAGAGCATCATGTCGGCCGCGGCGTACGCGAGGTCCATCCGGTCCACATACGGTACCGGGACGTACGGGGGCATCCCGGGCATGTTCTCGACGTACGGCAGTTCGTTCTTCGGGCCGACGGCGTGCAGGATCTGGATCCCGGAGCGCTGGAGGATCGGGGCGGCCTGCTGGATGACCTCGTTGAGCCGGCGGGCGCCCTGGGAGCCGCCGGAGACCAGCAGGGTCGGCAGGTTGGGGTCGAGCCCGAAGGCGGCGCGCGCCTCGGGGCGGACCCGGGCCCGGTCCAGGGTGGCGATGGAGTAGCGCAGCGGGATGCCGATGTAGCGGGAGTTGCGCAGCTTGCTGTCCGGGGTGGCGACGGCGACCCCGGCCGCGTACCGGGAGCCGATCTTGTTGGCGAGCCCGGGGCGGGCGTTGGCCTCGTGGACCACGATCGGCACGCCGAGCCGCTTGGCGGCGAGGTAGCCGGGCAGCGCCACATAGCCGCCGAAGCCGACCACGCAGTCGGCCTTGGTGCGCTCCAGCACCTGCTCGGCGGCCCGGATGGTGCCGCGCAGCCGGCCGGGGACGGTGATCAGCTCCGGCGTGGGCTTGCGGGGCAGCGGCACGGCGGGGATGAGCGCCAGCTCGTAGCCCCGCTCGGGCACGAGCCGGGTCTCCAGGCCGCGCTCGGTCCCGAGGGCCGTGATCCCCACGGTGGGGTCCTGCCTGCGCAGGGCGTCCGCGAGGGCGAGCGCCGGCTCGATGTGGCCGGCGGTCCCCCCACCGGCGAGTACGACATGCACCGAAATTCACCGCTCTCCGGACGGACGCTTCTTGACGCGCCGTCGCATCGACTTCCAACTCACCCCGGCCCGGCCGCCCTGCCTGGGCCGGCGCAGGGCGAGGGCCGCTCTCGCCGCCGGCTCGTCTCGCGCGAAGGCGATCAGCAGTCCGATGGCGAACATGGTCGGCAGCAGGGCGGAGCCCCCGTAGGAGAACAGCGGGAGGGGGACGCCGGCGATGGGCAGCAGCCCGAGCACCGCACCGATGTTGACCACGGCCTGGGCCGTGATCCAGGTGGTCACTCCTCCCGCGGCGTACCTCACGAAGGGGTCCTCCGTGCGTCCGGCCACGCGGATACCCGCATAGCCTAGAGCCGCGAACAGGGCGAGCACCGACAGCGTCCCCGCCAGTCCCAGTTCCTCCCCGGTGATGGCGAAAATGAAGTCGGTGTGCGGTTCGGGGAGTTGGCCCCATTTCTCCACACTCGCCCCGAGTCCGGAACCGAACCATCCGCCGGACGCCAGCGCATAGATCCCGTGCACGGCCTGCCAGCAGGCGTCCCCGGGCCCGGGGTCGGCGGCGCCGATGCAGCCGAGCCGGGCCATCCGGTTGCTGCTGGTGCCGATCAGCGCGGCACCGAGCACGGCGGCTACCAGCAGCACCCCGACGAACATCCGGGTGGGCGCCCCGGCCAGCCAGAGCAGCCCGAAGAGGATCGCGGTGAGGATGATCGCGGTGCCCATGTCGCCGCCGAGCATGATCAGCCCGAGCAGCAGGAAGGCGACCGGGACCAGCGGCACCAGCATGTGCTTCCACTGGCCCAGCAGCCGCCGGTCCTGCTTGCGGGCGAGCAGGTCGGCGCCCCACAGGATCAGCGCCAGCTTGCCGAACTCACTGGGCTGGAGCTGGAAGGGGCCACCGAGGGAGATCCAGTTCTGGTTGCCGTTGACCGCGTGCCCTATCCCGGGGATCTGCACCAGCACCATCAGGAAGACCGCGCCGACCAGCAGCGGGTAGGACAGCGCCCGGTGCAGCCGGACCGGCATCCGGGAGGCCATGAGCAGCAGTCCGGCGCCGATCGCGGCGGCGAAGAACTGCTTGCGGAAGAAGTAGGAGTCGGGCAGCGAGAAGTTCAGCGCCTGGATCTGGGAGGCCGAGTAGACCATCACCAGCCCGAGGACGGTGATCAGCAGGCTGGCGCCGAGGATCACGTAGTACGCGGTGAGCGGCCGGTCCCAGGCCCGCCGGGCCCGCTCGTAGGCGGCGCGCAGCCCGCCGCCGCGCGGGGGCCGGCCGGGGGCCGGGCGGCGGGGGCGGCGGACGGTGGCGGGGGTGCGTGCTCCGGCGGTGCGGCCGCGCAGGGCGATGCCCGCCCAGCGGGGCGGGTACGCGGTGTGGTCGGCCCGCATGTCGCTGTCCCCTCCGGTGGTGTCCGGTCCGGTGGTGTCCCGGCGCCCTGGCCGCGGCGGCCCCACGGCCCGACGGTCAGGCGCGTTCGGCGGCGAGTGCGCGGACGGCGTCCGCGAACGCCTCGCCCCGCTTGGTGTAGTTGGTGAACATGTCCATCGACGCGCAGGCCGGGGCGAGGAGCACGGTGTCCCCGGTCCGGGCGAGCCGGGCGGCCTCGGCGACCGCCTCGGACATCGCCCCAGTGTCGGTCCGGTCGAGGTCGACCACCGGGACCTCGGGGGCGTGTCGCGCCAGGGCTTCGCGGATGAGGGCGCGGTCGGCGCCCATCAGCACGGCGGCCCGCAGCCGGGGCGCGGAACGCTGGACCAGTTCGTCGAAGGTGGCGCCCTTGGCGAGGCCTCCGGCGATCCAGACGATGCCCTGGTAGGCGGCGAGGGAGGCTTCGGCGGCGTGGGTGTTGGTGGCCTTGGAGTCGTCCACATAGGCCACGCCGTCCACGTCGGCGACATGCTCGATGCGGTGGGCGTCGGGCCGGAAGGCGCGCAGGCCCTCGCGGACCGCGCCGGCCGGGACGCCGAAGGCGCGGGCCAGGGCGGCGGCGGCGAGCGCGTTGGCGATGTTGTGCGGGGCGGGCGGGTTCACGTCGGAGACCTGGGCGAGCTCCTGGGCCTGCTGCTGCCGGTTCTCCACGAACGCCCGGTCCACCAGCAGGTCGTCCACGATGCCGAGCTGGGACGGCCCGGGGGTCCCGAGGGTGAAGCCGATGGCCCGGCAGCCCTCCTCGACGTCGGCCTCCCGGACCAGGTCCTCGGTGGCCTTGTCGGCGGCGTTGTAGACGCAGGCGACGGTGTTGCCCGCGTAGATCCGGCCCTTGTCGGCGGCGTACGCCTCCATGGAGCCGTGCCAGTCCAGGTGGTCGGGGGCGAGGTTGAGCACGGCCGCGGAGTGGGCGCGCAGCGAGGGCGCCCAGTGCAGCTGGTAGCTGGACAGCTCGACCGCCAGCACGTCGTACCGCGGCTCGCCGAGCACGGCGTCCAGCAGTGAGACGCCGATGTTGCCGACGGCCGCGGTGCGCAGCCCGGCGGCCTCAAGGATGGAGGCCAGCATCCGTACGGTGGTGGTCTTGCCGTTGGTGCCGGTGACCGCCAGCCAGGGCGCGGCGTCCGGGCCGCGCAGCCGCCAGGCCAGCTCCACATCGCCCCACACCTCGACGCCGGCCGCCTCGGCGGCGGCGAACAGCGGCTTGTCGGGGCGCCAGCCGGGGGCGGTGACGATGAGTTCGGTGCCCTCCGGCAGGGTGTCGCCGTCCCCGAGGCGTACCGCGATGCCTTCGGCCCGCAGCTCTTCCGCCTGCGTACGGGAGCGCTCGTCGTCGCCGTCGTTGACGACCGTGACGTGCGCGCCGAGACCGGCCAGGGCGCGGGCGGCGGGGATGCCGCTCACGCCGAGGCCGGCGACGGTGACGTGCGTGCCCTGCCAGGAGGTGGTGCTCACTTGTCGGCTGCCCATCCCGCGTAGAAGAGGCCGAGGCCCACGATGACGCACATGCCCTGGATGATCCAGAACCGGACCACCACCAGGACCTCGGACCAGCCCTTGAGTTCGAAGTGGTGCTGGAGCGGCGCCATCCGGAAGACCCGCTTGCCGGTCATCCGGAAGGAACCGACCTGGATGACGACGGAGAGGGTGATCAACACGAACAGGCCGCCCAGCAGCGCGAGCAGCAGCTCGGTGCGGGAGCAGATCGCGAGGCCGGCCAGCGCGCCGCCGAGGGCGAGCGAGCCGGTGTCCCCCATGAAGATCTTGGCGGGTGAGGTGTTCCACCACAGGAAGCCGAAGCAGGCGCCCATCAGCGCGGAGGCGACCACCGCGAGGTCCAGCGGGTCGCGGACCTCGAAGCAGGCGTTGGGGTTGGTCAGCTCCAGGGCGTTGGCGCAGGACTCCTGGAACTGCCAGAGCCCGATGAAGGTGTACGCGCCGAAGACCATCACCGAGGCGCCGGTGGCCAGGCCGTCCAGACCGTCCGTCAGGTTCACGCCGTTGGACATGGCGAGGATCATGAACAGCGCCCACACCACGAACAGCACCGGGCCGATGGACCAGCCGAAGTCGGTGATGAAGGACAGCTTGGTGGAGGCCGGGGTCTGGCCGCGGGTGTCGGCGAACTGGAGCGCCAGCACCGCGAAGGCGATGCCGACGATCAGCTGGCCGGCCATCTTCGCCTTGGCCCTAAGGCCCAGCGAGCGCTGCTTGACGATCTTGATGTAGTCGTCCAGGAAGCCGACCAGGCCCATGCCGGCCATCAGGAACAGCACCAGCAGGCCGGAGTAGGACACCTCCCCGCCGGTGATGACCTTGGCCAGCGCGTACGCGATGAGGGTGGCGAGGATGAAGGAGATACCGCCCATGGTGGGCGTGCCCTTCTTGCTGCCGTGGGTGCGCGGGCCGTCGTCGCGGATGAACTGCCCGTATCCCTTGCGGGCCAGGAGCTTGATCAGCAGCGGGGTGCCGATCAGGGTGAGGAAGAGCCCGATGGCCCCCGCGAAGAGGATCTGCCTCATCGGCCGGCAACCTCGCCCTCGGCGGTCTCCAGCAGCGCCTGGGCGACCCGCTCCAGACCGACCGACCTGGACGCCTTCACCAGCACGACGTCTCCCGGGCGCAGTTCCCTGCGCAGCAGGTCGACCGCCGCCTGTGCGTCGGACACGTGCACCGACTCCTCACCCCACGAACCCTCGTTGTATGCGCCCAGTTGCAGCCAGGACGCTTCCCTGCCCCCGACCGCGACGAGCTTGCCGACATTGAGCCGGACGGCGAGCCGTCCGACCGCGTCGTGCTCGGCGAGCGCCTCGTCGCCCAGCTCGGCCATGGTGCCGAGCACCGCCCACGTACGGCGCCCCCGGCCCATGGCCACCAGCGCGCGCAGCGCGGCCCGCATGGATTCGGGGTTGGCGTTGTAGGCGTCGTTGACGATCGTCACACCGTCCGGACGCTCGGTGACCTCCATACGCCAGCGGGAGAGGGTGCCTGCCCCGGAGAGCGCGGTGGCGATCTCCTCGGCGGACATGCCCAGCTCATGGGCGACGGCGGCCGCGGCGAGCGCGTTCGACACGTGGTGCTCACCGTACAGGCGCAAGGTCACGTCGCTGCACCCGGTGGGTGTCCGAAGCCGGAACGAGGGCTGCCCGGCATCGCTGAGGTGCACGTTCTCGGCCCGTACGTCCGCTTCGTCGGCCTCGCCGAAGAGCAGGACGCGGGCCTTGGTGCGGGAGGCCATGGCCTTGACGAGGGGGTCGTCGGCGTTGAGGACGGCGGTGCCGCCGTCCTCGGCGGCCGGCAGGGACTCGACCATTTCGCCCTTGGCCTGGGCGATCTGCTCGCGGCCGCCGAACTCGCCGATGTGGGCGGAGCCGACGTTGAGCACCAGCCCGATGGAGGGCGGGGTGAGTTCGGTGAGGTAGCGGATATGGCCGATTCCGCGCGCTCCCATCTCCAGCACCAGGTGCTCGGTGGTGGCGTCGGCGGTGAGCGCGGTGAGCGGCAGGCCGATCTCGTTGTTGAGGGAGCCGGGGGTCCAGACCGTGGGGCCCTTGCGCTGGAGCACCTGGGCGATGAGGTCCTTGGTGCTGGTCTTGCCGGCCGAGCCGGTCAGCGCGACCACGCGGGTGCCGAGCCGGGCGACCACCGCGCGGGCGAGCGCGCCGAGGGCTCTCTGCACGTCGTCCACGACGATGGCGGGCACGCCGAGCGGCCGGGTGGCGAGCACGGCGACGGCGCCCGCGTCGACGGCGCCGGCGGCGTAGTCGTGGCCGTCGACGTTCTCACCGGCGAAGGCGGCGAACAGCGAGCCGGGTCCGACCTTGCGGGAGTCGATCACGACCGGACCGGTGACCTTCAGCTCCGGGTCCGGTATGTCGTGCGGCTGCCCGCCGGTGAGGGTGGCGACCTCGGCGAGGGAGAGGGCGATCACTAGGTCATCCCTGGGTGTTCGGGTGGGGTGAGGCGGGGGTCTGGAGGTGCGCCTGGATGGCGTAGCGCAGGACCTCGCGGTCGTCGAAGGGGCGGATGACCCCGGCGATGTCCTGGCCCTGCTCGTGGCCCTTGCCGGCGACCAGCACGGTGTCACCGGGCTTCGCACGTGCGACGACGGCCGCGATGGCGTCGGCCCGGTCCTCCTCCACGATCACGTCGCCGCGTTCGTGGGTGGGCACCTCGGCGGCGCCGGCCAGCATGGCGGCGAGGATCGCCAGGGGGTCCTCGGAGCGGGGGTTGTCGGAGGTGAGCACGGCGGTGTCGGCGAGCCGCGCGGCGGCGGCGCCCATCGGGCCGCGCTTGGTGGTGTCGCGGTCGCCGCCGCAGCCGAGCACGATGTGCAGCCGGCCCTCGGTGACCTTGCGCAGCGAGCGCAGCACCGACTCGACGGCGTCGGTCTTGTGCGCGTAGTCGACCAGCGCCAGATAGGGCTGCCCGGCGTCGACGCGCTCCAGCCGGCCGGGGACGCCGGGTACGGCGGCCACCCCGTCGGCGGCGGTCTGGGGGTCGATTCCGGCCACCGCCAGGACGGTGATCGCGGCGAGGGTGTTGGCCACGTTGAACGGGCCGGGCAGCGGGGCGGCGGCGTTGATCCGCCGGCCGTCGGGGGCGAGAACGGTGAACGTGGAGCCGGTGGCGCCCACTTCGACGTCCTCGGCACGCCAGTCGGCGTCCGGGTGGCCCTCCGCGGAGAAGGTGGTGATCGGCACGGAGGCCTCCTTCACCAGCCGCTGGCCGTACTCGTCGTCGAGGTTGACGACCCCTCGGCGGGAGCGGCGCGGGGTGAACAGCTGCGCCTTGGCCTGGAAGTAGTCCTCCATGCCGGAGTGGAACTCCATGTGCTCCGGGCTGAGGTTGTTGAAGACGGCGACGTCGAAGACGCAGCCGTCGACCCGGCCGAGCACCAGGGCGTGGCTGGAGACCTCCATGGCGACGGCCTCGGTGCCGCGTTCGCGCATCACCGCGAAGAGCGCCTGGAGATCGGTGGCCTCGGGGGTGGTGCGCTCGGACTTGATGCGCTCGTCGCCGATGCGCATCTCGACGGTGCCGATCAGCCCGGTGGACCGGCCGGCCGCCTTCAGTCCGCCCTCGACCAGATAGGCCGTGGTGGTCTTGCCGGAGGTGCCGGTGATGCCGATCTGCAGCAGGTCCTCGCCGGGCCGGCCGTAGATGTCGGCGGCCAGCTCGCCCATCCGGCCGCGCGGCTGCTCGGTGACGAGCACCGGCAGCCCGGTGGCGGCGGCGCGTTCGGCGCCGGTGGGATCGGTGAGCACGGCGACCGCGCCCAGGTCGGCGGCCTGCCCGGCGAAGTCGGCACCATGGGCGCGGGCGCCCGGCAGCGCGGCGTACACGTCTCCGGGGCGTACCGCCCGGGAGTCGTGGGTGATGCCGGTCACCTGGGCGTCGCCGGGGGCCGTCGTCCCCAGCTTCGCGGCGAGTTCGCCCAGGGGTACGGGGCGGGTGCGGTCCGGCCGGGGCGCTCCGGGGCGGGTGGCGGGCGCGTCCGCGGGGGTGGTTCGGGACTGATCAGCGTGTGGCACGGCGGTGAGCGTACCGGGCGGGGGCGGCATCGGGCCAAAAGAGGCCGCCGGGGCGGCGTGGCCGGGGGCCCCTCCGGTGGGGGAGGCTGCTTCCCCGGTGGGGGCGGCGGAGGGCGGGCCTCCGGCCTCGTTCACGGTCGGCTGCCGCGGCCGGTCTCCGGGCTGGTCGGCTGATCGGGGGGTGAGGGTTGTCACTGGTGGCTCCCGCCCGGCTCACTGGCCGGGTTCGAACGTGACCGGCATCCGCGGGGGTTGCTTGCCGGTCGGTGCGATGTACAGGGTCTTGAGGGCGAACTCCATGACCTTCTTGTAGACGGGGCCGCAGATCTGGCCGCCGAAGTAGCTGCCCTTGGTGGGGTTCTGGATGGCGCAGTAGACGGTGAGGCGGGGCTGGTCGGCGGGGGCGAAGCCGGCGAAGGAGGCGGTGTAGCCCTTGTAGCGGCCGAGTTCGGGGTCGACGCGGTTGGCGGTGCCGGTCTTGCCGGCGACCCGGTAGCCGGGGATGGCGGCCTTGGTGCCGGTGCCCTCCCGGTCGTCGACCACGGACTCCAGCATGGCGGCCAGGGTGGTGGCGGTCTTCTCGCTGACCACCCGGGTCTTCCTGGGCGCGGGCGCCGGGGTGAAGCGCCCGTCGGGGCCCCGGGTGCCGCGGACCAGGGTGGGTTCGACGCGCTGGCCGCCGTTGGCGATGGTGGAGTAGACGGAGGCGGCCTGCATGGCGCTGACGGACAGGCCCTGGCCGAAGGGGATCGTGTACTGCTGGGAGGTGGACCACTTCCCGGGGTCGGCCAGGATGCCGGGGGTCTCGCCCGGGTAGTCGAGCCCGGTGGGCCGGCCGATGCCGAACTTCCGCAGATAGGAGTGGAGGACCCGGTTGGACTCGGCCTGGTTCTTCCCCAGCTGGCCGGTGGCGAGGATGGTGCCGATGTTGCTGGACTTGGCGAGCACCCCGTTGAGCGTGAGGTACCAGGTGGGGTGGTCGATGTCGTCCTTGAACAGCCGGTCGCCGCGGTGCAGCCGGTTGGGCACGGTGACATGGGTGGAGGGGGTGGCGGCGCCCTCCTCCAGCACGGCGGCCATGGACATCACCTTGGAGGTGGAGCCCGGCTCGTAGGCGTCCTGGAGGGCGGCGTTGCCCATGGCGGCGGAGTCGGCCTGGGAGAGGTCGTTGGGGTCGAACCCGGGCGAGTTGGCCATGGCCAGCACCTCGCCGGTGCGGGTGTCCTGGACGACGACATAGCCGCGGTCGGCGGCGGACTCCTCGACCTGGCGGCTGATGGCCTGCTGGGCGGCCCACTGGATGTCCCGGTCGATGGTCAGCTCGATGTCCGACCCGGGCACGGCCGGGGTCTCGTTGGCGCCGGCGGTGGGCACCCGGCGGCCCCCGGACTGGGCGTACTTGACCTTGCCGTCCCGGCCGGCCAGCTGCTCGTCCAGCATGGACTCCAGGCCGCCTCCCCCGCGGCCCTCGGCG
Source organism: Streptomyces sp. NPDC046887 (assembly GCF_040644755.1). Taxonomy (NCBI): domain Bacteria; kingdom Bacillati; phylum Actinomycetota; class Actinomycetes; order Kitasatosporales; family Streptomycetaceae; genus Streptomyces; species Streptomyces sp. NPDC046887. Next base: position 45,864 of record NZ_JBEYXH010000042.1, on the reverse strand, counting down.
TTGACATAGCCCAGTATCCCGGCGGCCAGCGCCCCGTTGGGGTAGACCCGCTTGCTGCTGGGCTCGTTGAAGACGCCGGCCAGCACGCTGACCCCGCTGCCGCCCTTCGCCTTGCCCTCACGGGCCTTGCGGGCGTAGACGCTCTTGAGGTCCCGGATCTGGTTCCAGACCTGCGGGGTCTGGCGGCGGGCGAGCAGCGCGTAGCGGGAGCCGGGCGCCTTGAGCTTCTTCACCAGCTCCCCGGAGTCCTGGCCGAGGATCGGGGCGAGCAGCGCGGCGGCCTGCTCGGGCGCGTCCGGGGCCTTGGCCTCCTGGGGCGTGAACATCTTGGGGTCGGCGGTGATGTCGTAGGCGTCGACGCTGGTGGCGAGGGCCACCCCGGCCCGGTCGGTGATCTCGCCGCGCTCGGCGGAGAGGGTGATCTCCTGGTAGCGGTTCTTCCCGGCCTTGGCCGCGTAGGCGTCGGCGTCCAGCGCCTGCACCTGGAGCAGCCGGACCGTGAAGACCAGCATGACCAGGGTCAGTCCGAGGCTGACCAGCCGCAGCCGGGGGCGCGGGTTGCCGAGCCGCAGGGTGCCGGGGCGGCCCGGCCGGGGCCGGCGGGCGGCCGGGCGGGACACCCGGGCCGGGGCGGGTACCCGGCGGCGCGGGGGCTGGGTGGTCGGCACTGCGTCACCTGCCGGGCGTGGTCGGGAGGGCGGACGGGGCGGCGGGGCCGGGGGCGGCCTCTGGGGCGGGTGGGGCTTGTGGGGCCGGTCCGGTCGGCGGTGCAGGAACGGGCGCGGACGGGGGTACGGCGCCGGGCGCCGGTACCGGCCGCTGGCCGCCGGTCTGCGGGGCGGTGGCGGTGCCCGGTGGAGCCTCCGGGGCACCTGTGCCGAGGAGCGCGGCCGGGTCGGCGGGGGGCGGGGACGGCTCGGCGGTGGCCCGGCTGGGCTTGCCCCGTACGGTGCCGTCGGGGTCGAGGAAGGCGGGGCTGCCGCCGGGCACCATGCCGAGCTGGCGGGCCCGGCGCTCCAGCGCGTCGGGGGCGGAGCGGCCGTCCACCTCGCGCTGGAGTTCCTGCTCCTCGTCGGTCAGCCCGGTGGTCCGCTTCTTCAGCTCGCTGAGCTCGAACGAGCCCTGGTTGAGCGAGGAGTTGAGCAGCAGCAGGGTGATCAGCCCGCCGCCGAGCAGGACCACCACCAGCAGGACGAAGGGGGTACGCGCGGCGGTGCTCGGCCCGGACGGCAGCAGCCGCGCCAGTCGGCCGGCCCGCCCCCCGAGGGGTCCAGCTGTGGTCACCGCTCCTCCTTACTCCGCCTCACCGTCAGGGGCGCTCACCGATGGTCCTCCCTGATCCGCTCGGCGCCGCGCAGCCGGGCCGGGGCGGCGCGCCGGTTCTCGGCGATCTCCTCCTCGGTGGGGAGTTCGGCGCCGCGGGTGAGCAGCTTCAGCCGGGGCTGGTACTGCTCGGGGACGACCGGCAGTCCGGGCGGCGCGGTGGTGGCGGCGCCGGCCGAGAGCACCTGCTTGACCAGCCGGTCCTCCAGGGAGTGGTACGACAGGACGGCGATCCGCCCGCCGACCGCGAGCGCCGCGACGGCGGCCGGGATGGCGCTCTCCAGCACCGACAGCTCGCCGTTGACCTCGATGCGCAGAGCCTGGAAGGTGCGCTTGGCGGGGTTGCCGCCGGTGCGCTTGGCGGCCTGCGGCAGGGCCTCGCGGATGAGCTCGACCAGCCGGGCGCTGCGGGTGAAGGGCTCCTTCTCGCGCTCCCGCACGATGGCCGAGACGATCCGCTTGGCCTGCTTCTCCTCGCCGTAGGCGCGCAGGATGCGGACCAGTTCGCCGGGCGGGTAGGTGTTGAGGACCTCGGCGGCGCTGACGCCGGCCGTCTGGTCCATCCGCATGTCGAGCGGGGCGTCCTGGGCGTAGGCGAAGCCGCGGTCGGCCTCGTCCAGCTGCATGGAGGAGACGCCGAGGTCGAACAGGACGCCCTGGACGCGGGGCAGGCCGAGCCGGCCGAGGACCTCGGGCAGCTCGTCGTAGACGGCGTGCACCAGGGTGGCGCGCTCCCCGAAGGGGGCGAGCCGCTCACCGGCCAGCCGCAGCGCCTCCTTGTCCCGGTCCAGGGCGACCAGCCGGGCCTCGGGGAAGCGGGTGAGCAGCGCCTCGCTGTGCCCGCCGAGGCCGAGGGTGCAGTCGACGACGACGGCGCCCGGCCGCCCCATCGCGGGGGCGAGCATGTCCAGGCACCGCTGGAGCATCACCGGGACATGTCGGGACGGGGGGGTCACAGCGCCCTCTCAGGGATCGGGCCCGGCCGTTACGCCTGCGGGTCGGCGCCCGAGGGAGCCCGTGGCCGGCGCCGGAAGGGTCGGCCGGTCCGGCGAGCGGGAGCCGAGCCGTGCGTATCGCCGCGCACACGGGGGAGAAACCGCGGATTCGCTGGGATTCGCTCGATTGTCTCCGTAAGAACTGCGCGTCACTCTAGTCCACCGCCCCGCACGGTCAATCAACCGCCTCTCGCGTGGCGGCCGCCCTCACCTGGCGGTCCCCCCGCGGGCCCGAAGGGCGGCGCGGTCCCGTCGGGCCGCGCGCCCGGTGCGCGCCCCCACCCGCTCCCGTACCTCCTGTGTGTTGGCTCACAGCGGGGGCGCGTTGAGGTTCTTTGTCCGCATCCCACACCGCGCCGCCCACGAAGCTGACCAGTAACGTCTGTGCCATGTCGACTCCTGCTTCCGCGCACTCCGCACCCTCCGCGGCACCCGACGCCGGCACGGTCACGGACCGCCTCGTCGAAGCCAACCGGGCCTACGCCGGCGAGTTCACCGACCCCGGCATGGACGCCCGGCCGGTCCTGAAGGTCGCCGTGGTGGCCTGCATGGACGCCCGTCTCGACCTGCACGCCGCCCTCGGCCTCGAACTGGGCGACTGCCACACCATCCGCAACGCCGGCGGCGTGGTCACCGACGACGTGATCCGCTCGCTCACCATCAGCCAGCGCGCGCTGGGCACCCGCAGCGTGGTGCTGGTGCACCACACCGGCTGCGGCCTGGAGCAGCTGACCGAGGACTTCCGGCACGACATCGAGCGCGAGGTCGGCCAGCGTCCGGCCTGGGCGGTGGAGGCGTTCCGGGACGTGGACCAGGACGTGCGCCAGTCGATGCAGCGGGTGCGCACCTCGCCGTTCCTGCTCAGCACCGAGGATGTGCGCGGCTTCGTCTTCGACGTGAAGACCGGCCTGCTGCGCGAGATCACCCCGGCCGTCTGAGCCGGCGGCCGGCGCACACGGCACTCCGGAGGCCCGGTCCGATCATCGGACCGGGCCTCTGGCGTAGGAGTGTTCCCAGCTCGGGTGACCGTTCCAGCCACCGCAAACGCGGCGCACCCGGCAAATCGCCCGCGGTTGTCCACAGGCGAGTGACACGGACGGGCCAGGGCAACAAGAATGCTCGAAAGGCACCGCCCTTCGAGTGATCCGGGTCCGGTGTCCGTGTTTCTGGATGGGCCGGTGCCGTCAGCCTCGCACCCGCCCATGGACGGGCCGAGGAGGGCCGTGTGACGACCTACGACGACCGAGCGAGCCTCACCGATCTCACCACCACGGCGGACCGGATCCGCCGCTCGGTGGAGAGCGTGATCGAGGGCAAGCCCGAGGTCGTTCGGCTCTCGCTGACCGTGCTGCTGGCCGAGGGACACCTGCTGATAGAGGACGTTCCCGGGGTGGGCAAGACCATGCTCGCCAAGGCGCTGGCCCGGTCGATCGACTGCTCGGTGCGACGCATCCAGTTCACCCCGGACCTGCTGCCGTCGGACATCACCGGGGTGTCGATCTACGACCAGCAGCGCCGGGACTTCGAGTTCAAGCCGGGCGCGATCTTCTCCCAGATCGTGATCGGCGACGAGATCAACCGCGCCTCCCCCAAGACCCAGTCGGCGCTGCTGGAGTCGATGGAGGAGCGGCAGGTCACCATCGACGGGCAGAGCTACGAGCTGCCCAGCCCCTTCATGGTGGTGGCCACCCAGAACCCGGTCGAGATGGAGGGCACCTATCCGCTGCCGGAGGCGCAGCGGGACCGCTTCATGGCCCGGGTCTCCATCGGGTACCCGAGCCCCGAGGCCGAGCTGCGGATGCTCGACACCCACGGAGCGCTCTCGCCCCTGGACGACCTCCAGCCGGTGGCGCACGCGCACGAGGTGCTCAAGCTGGTGGAGGCGGTGCGCGGGGTGCATGTGGCGGAGGCGGTGCGGCGGTACGCGGTGGAGCTGGTCGCCGCCACCCGCACCCACCCCGATCTGCGGCTCGGCGCCTCGCCGCGGGCCACCCTGCATCTGCTGCGGGCCGCGAAGGCGTCCGCCGCGCTGGACGGCCGGGAGTACGCGCTGCCGGACGACGTGCAGGCCCTGGCCTCCGCCGTGCTGGCGCACCGGCTGCTGCCGACCGCCCAGGCCCAGCTGAACCGGCGCACCTCCGAGCAGGTGGTGCACGACATCATCCAGCGCACCCCGGTGCCCTCGGCCGCGCCGCCGGCGGCCCCGCTCTTCGGCCGGCAGCACCCCGGGGCGCGGCGGCCGTGATGGCGGCCGTACGCCGGGGCGCCGCCACCCGGACCGGTGAGGCCGGGACGGAAGCGGCCGGGATGGGTGAGGCCGCCCGGGCCGGTGAGGCCGGGACCGGTGGGGCCGCCCGGGCCGGTAAGGCGCGGACCGGCGGAGCGCCCGGCGGGCTGCGGACGGCCCTGCGCGGACTGACCACCCGCGGGCGGTCGTTCCTGGCGGCCGGGATCGCCGCCGGGGTGTGCGCCTATGTCCTCGGCCAGAGCGACCTGCTGCGGGTCGGGGTGCTGCTCGCGGTGCTGCCGCTGGTGTGCGCCGCGGTGCTCTACCGCACCCGCCACCAGGTGGCGGCGGCCCGGCGGCTGACACCTCGCCGGGTGGCGGCCGGCGAGGAGGCCCGGGTGCATCTGCGGCTGGACAACGTCTCCCGGGTGACCACCGGTCTGCTGATGCTCCAGGACCAGGTGCCCTACGTCCTCGGCCCGCGCCCCCGCTTCGTGCTGGAGCGGGTGGAGGCGGGCGGCCGGCGCGAGGTGTCCTACCGGGTCCGCTCCGATCTGCGCGGCCGCTATCCGCTGGGCCCGCTCCAGCTGCGGCTGACCGACCCGTTCGGGATGTGCGAGCTGACCCGGGCGTTCAGCGCCCATGACGACCTGATCGTGGTCCCGCGTACCGAGCCGCTGCCGCCGGTGCGGCTGGCCGGCGACGGCGCCGGGTACGGCGACGGGCGGCAGCGTTCGCTGGCCCTGGCCGGCGAGGACGACGTGATCCCGCGCGGCTACCGGCACGGCGACGACCTGCGCCGGGTGCACTGGCGCTCCACCGCCCGGCACGGCGAGCTGATGGTGCGCCGGGAGGAGCAGCCGCAGCGGGCCCGCTGCACGGTGCTGCTGGACACCCGGCGGACCGCCTACCGGGGCGCCGGGCCGGGCTCGGCGTTCGAGTGGGCGGTGTCCGGGGCGGCCTCGGCGGTGGTGCACATGCTGGGGCGCGGTTTCGCGGTGCGGCTGCTCACCGACGAGGGCAACGCGCTGCCCTCGGAGAGCGTGGACGACTTCGCCGCCGCGGCACAGGACTCCGCCGAGGCGGCCGGGCTGATGCTGGACACCCTGGCCGTGCTGGACCACTCCGAGGGCTCGGGGCTGTCCCGGGCGTACGACGCGCTGCGCGGCGGCGGTGAGGGGCTTCTGGTGGCGTTCGTGGGCGATCTGGACGAGGAGCAGGCGGCGGTGGCGGCCCGGATGCGGCACCGCGGCGGCGGCGCCGTGGCGTTCGTGCTGGACAGCCGCGCCTGGGCACACGGCGGCACCGGCGGCGACGCGCTCGCGGAGCGGCTGCGCACCCTGAACGAGGCCGGCTGGTCGGCGGTGGCGGTACCCCCCGGCGCGCCCCTGGCCGAGCTGTGGCGGCACATGGGCACAGGCGGCCTGGGCGGCGGCCCGGCGGTGCCCGGCCCGGCGGCGTCCTCGGCGTCGTCGGCGTCTACGGCAGCTACGACGGCGGGCGGGACGGTTCCCGGTGGATCGGTCTTCTCCGCCGGTACGCGGGGAGGTGGTCGGTCATGAGGGGGCGGGTGCGGCTGGTGCTCGCGGCGTACGCGGCGACGCTGCTGGCGTCGGGTGCCCTGCTGCCGCTGATCTCCTCGGAACGCTGGCTGCTGGAGGCGGCGGCCCTGCTCGCGGTGGTGTCCGCCACCGGTGTGCTGGTGCGGCTGCTGTCGGCGGCCCGGGTGCTCACGGTGGCCGCGCAGGGCGTGGTGGTCCTGCTGCTGCTCACCGTGGTGTTCGCCCGGGAGCGGGCGGTCGCCGGGTTCCTGCCGGGGCCGGATGTGGTGGCCCGGTGGAGCGCCCTGCTGACCGAGGGCGCCGAGGACGTGGGGCGGTACGCGATACCGGCGCCGCCGACGGAGGGCATCCGGCTGATGCTGGTCGGCGGGGTGCTGCTGGTGGGGCTGGTGGTGGACGCGCTGGCGGTGACGCTGCGCACCGCCGCGCCCGCGGGGCTGCCGCTGCTGGCGCTGTACTCGGTGGCCGCGGGGTTGTCCGGCGGCGAGGCGGTCTGGATGTGGTTCCTGCTGGCGGCGGGCGGCTATCTGCTGCTCCTGCTGGCCGAGGGACGCGACCGGCTGGCCGGCTGGGGCCGGGTGCTGGGCGGCGCCGAGTCCGCGCGGCCGGTCGGCGGCTCCGGTCCGTTCGCGGGCCGCACCGGGCCGCCGGTGCGCTTCGGGCGGCGGATCGGCGTGCTGGCGCTCGGCGCCGCGCTGGCGGTGCCGGCCGCGCTGCCGTCGCTGGACGGCGGGCTGCTGGGCGGGGTCGGCGGCCAGGGCGGTTCCGGCGGCGGGGGCACCATCTCGGCGGTCAACCCGCTGGTGTCGCTCCAGGACAACCTGGTCCAGCCGGAGGACCGGGAGGTGATCCGCTACGCCACCAACGCGAAGGACACCTCCGGGATGTATCTGCGCATGGTCGCCATGGACGAGTTCGACGGCACCACCTGGCGCACCTCCCGGCGCGGCATCGAGGACGTGCCGGAGGTGCTGCCCCGCCCCGACGGGCTGAGCGGGGCGGTCGCCACCCGGGAGGTCACCACCGAGCTGGTCGTCAGCGACTACTTCGAGCCGAACTGGCTGCCCATGCCGTTCCCGGCCTCCCGGGTGGACATCGACGGCCGCTGGCGGTTCGAACCGGCCGGCCGGCTGATCGTCGGCGACAAGGGCCAGACCGCGCAGGGTGAGAAGTACACGGTACGCAGCCTGGTGACCGAGCCGACCCGCGAGCAGCTGGCCGCCGCGGCAGCGGCGCCCGAGGAGCTGCGCCGCGAGTACACGCGGGTGCCGGACTCGCTGCCCGCCGATGTGAAGGTCACCGCGCTGGAGGTCACCCGGGGCGCGGCCAACGACTACGAGCGCGCGGTGAAGCTCCAGGACTGGTTCACCGCGGAGGGCGGCTTCCGCTACGACGTGAAGGTGTCCTCCGGCACCGGCGTGGAGGCCATCTCCCGCTTCCTCAAGCAGCGCGAGGGCTTCTGCGTCCACTTCTCCTTCGCCATGGCGGCGATGTCCCGGACGCTGGGCATCCCGGCCCGGGTGGCGGTCGGCTTCACCCCGGGCACCCCGCAGTCCGGCGGTCTGATGTCGGTCGGCATCCGGGACGCCCACGCCTGGCCGGAGCTGTACTTCGAGGGCGTGGGCTGGACCCGCTTCGAGCCGACGCCGTCCCGGGGCAGCGTGCCGGAGTACACCCGGGCGGTGTCCCCGGCCGATGAGGCCCCGGTCCCGGACCGGCCGCAGGAGTCCGAGGCGGCGATGCCGTCCCGCGCCCCGGAGCGGGAGGAGAGCTGCCCGCCCGGGGTCACCGGGATCGCGGGCTGCGGCCCGGAGAAGGAGCAGGACGCGGCACCGGCCGCCGACTCCGGCTTCCCCTGGTGGCCGGTCCTGCCGATCGCGGGCGGGGTGGCGCTGCTCATGGTGCTGGCGCTCCTGCCCCTGCTGTGGCGGATCCGGATACGGGCGCGGCGGCTGGACGACTCGGCCGGGCGCACCGAGCAGGACGCGGCCGCCCGGACCCTGGCCGCATGGCAGGAGGTGGAGGACACCGCCTGGGATCACGGCATCCCACCGGACGGCGCCCACACCCCGCGCCGGGCGGCGGAGCGGATCGTCCGGCAGGGCCGCCTGGAAGGTGAACCGGCCGCCGCGGTGCACCGGCTGGCCGGTGCGGTGGAGCAGGTCCTCTACGCCCCGCACCCGCGCCCCGCGGGCTCCCTGGCGGATGACGCGGCCCGGGTCCGTACCGGGCTGACCGCCTCCGCCGACCGCTCCACCCGGATACGCGCCCTGCTCCTGCCCCGGTCCTCGGCCCGGGTGCTGTGGGCACTGGCCGACCGCCGCCGGGCCCTGGCCGCCCGCTGGTCCCGGACCCGCCGCCGCCTGACCACCCGCCTGGCCACCGCCACCCGCCCCCTGGCCCTCCCGGGCCGCCGGCGGGGGTAGCCCACGGGAAGGGTGCACCGGGACGAGCCTGCCCCGGTGCACCCTCGGGCGGGGCCTCCATCGGCGGCCCCAGCGTCCGGGCGCACAGGGGGAGCGGCTCGCGCGGGAGGCTTCGGCCGCCATCGCCGCGTCCCCGGTGGCGCGGTCGGTGGCCGCGGGCGCACACGTCTGCGGGGCGGCCACCGAAGTGGCCGCCCCACAGGCGAAGTCATGGTGCCGAAGGCCGTACGGGCGGGAGCCGCCCATACCGTCAGCCGACGGGCGCCGTCACCGGCGTGATGCGCGCCCCGGGCTCACTGGCCCTGTTCGTCGCGGCGGCGCTGCCAGCGCTCCTCGATCCGGTTCATCATGGAGCGGCGCTGCCGGGACTGCCGGCCGCCACCGCCCTGCTGTCCGCCCTGGCCGGGCGCGGCCTGGGCCTCGCCGGGCTTGGGGGCCTTGCGCCATCCGGTGACCGCGAGGACCGCACACCCCAGCATGACGAGGAAGCCCACCACGCTGATCCAGATCTGCTGGGCGACCATTCCGGCCATGAGGAGGGCGATACCCACCAGGAAGCCTGCGACCGCTTGGTAGACCCGTCGCCGGGTGTACGTACGCAGCCCGCTTCCCTCGAGCGCTGTCGCGAACTTGGGATCTTCGGCGTACAGCGCTCGCTCCATCTGCTCGAGCATGCGCTGCTCGTGCTCCGAGAGCGGCACGGAGTCCTCCTCGTCGTCGGTCGCTGGGGGCGACCGGTATGCGGCCCTTCCAGGATAGGCAGGGAATCGCCCCCGTGAAACCCGCCCTCGTGCCTTTCACCGCTGGGACCGCCATGCCGGTACGGCCGGTGAGGTTGTGGTTCCCCGTCCTGCGTTCCGTCATGCCCGAGTGGTGTCCCTCGATCATACGGGGCTTCGGGCCGGCACGGGTGGCGTGTGGCGTACTCCATGTGCGGCTGCGCCGCAGGTCGGCGCCGGTCGCCGGGCGCGGTGAGGGTCAGCCCCGGCGTTCACCCAGTACGTGCAGCTGGGTGGCGACCGAGCGGAAGGCGGGCAGCTCGGCGGCGGCCGCCTCCAGCTTCAGCAGGGCCTCCACGGCTCCCGGCTCGGTGTCGACCAGCACTCCGGGCACCAGGTCGGCGAAGACCCGCACCCCGTGCACCGCCCCCACCTCGACGCCCGCCGCCTCCGCGGCCTCGGTCAGCTGCTCGGCGGTGAAGCGGCGCGGCACCGGGTCGCCCTCGCCCCAGCGGCCGGCCGGGTCCTCCAGGGCACGGCGGGCCTCGGTGAAGTGCCCGGCGACCGCCCGGGCCAGCACCGCGCCGCCGAGCCCGGCGGCCAGCAGGCTCAGGATGCCGTCGGACCGCAGCGCGGCGACCGCGTTGCGCACGCCCTCGGCGGGGTCGTCCACATACTCCAGGACCCCGTGGCAGAGCACCGCGTCGAAGCCGCCGCGCTCGACCACGTCGAACAGCCCGTGGACATCGCCCTGCACTCCGCGCACCCGGTCGGCCACCCCGGCCTCGGCGGCCCGGCGCTCCAGCGCGAACAGCGCGTTGGGGCTGGGGTCCACCACGGTGACCCGATGGCCGAGGGCGGCCACGGGCACCGCGAAGTTGCCGCTACCGCCGCCGGTGTCCAGGACGTCCAGGCTGTCCTTGCCGGTGGCCTTGACCCGGCGGTCGAGAGCTTCCGCCAGGACGTCCCACACCACGGCGGTACGGAGGGAGGCGCGGGGGCGCTGGGGGTCCGACACGGCAGTTGACTCCTCGGGACAGATTGCGGACTCCCCCACCCTATGGCCTGCGGGGCCTGGTCCGATCACCCGTCCTGGGCGGCTCCCCCGCGCGGCGCCGGCACCGGGCGCGGTGCCACCGGCTCCGGCCGCAGCAGCCGCTCCACGATGCGCAGGAACCGCCCGGCGTCGCGGATCAGGTCGTCGGCCTCGCGGCGGTCGGCCGCGCCGTCTATGCCCGCCTCGGCCCGGGCCCGCCGGTCCGCCCCCGCGGCGAACAGGGCGCTCCACTCGGCCAGCTCGGGCGCCGACTCCGGCAGCACCTCCCAGGCGCTGCGGATCCGCTGCCGCCCGCGCGGGGTGGGCTCGGGGCGGCCGCGGGCGGCCAGCACGGCGGCGGCGGTGCGCAGCGCGGCCAGATGGGCCGCGGCGTACCGCTCGTTGGACGTCTCCAGCACGGCGGCCTCGTCCAGCCCGGCGTGGGCCTGGGCGAGCAGATCGAGGGCGGCGGGCGGCGCCGTGGAGCGGCGTACCACCGGATGGACATCGTTCGCCGTGGCGCGGGAACCAGCGGACATGACGAACCTCCTGTCGTCGTGTGACGGCACTGTGGCCGACTGTGTCCATCGTGCCCGCCCCCACTGACAATCCACCTTGACCAGCGGTTTTGCCTCAACTCCCGGTTCGGAGTAGTTTTTGAACTGACCAGTCAGTTCAAAAAGGGGTGGGGGTGCAGGCCGGTGGCGGGACGGACCGGAGGCGGCCGCATACGCGGTACGCGCGGCGCGCTGGCGAAGAAGGGCGGCGGCCCATCGGCGCGGACCGGCGAAAAGCCGGACGCGAGGCCGGAGTCGGGGCCGAACGCGGGGCCGGAGTCGGGGCCGAACGCGGGGCCGGAGTCGGGACCGGGGTCGGGACCGGGTGCGACGGTCGTCGCCCGGGGCTTCGGGCTCAAGGGCCCGCGCGGCTGGGCCTTCCAGGACGTGGACGTGGCGGCACCGGCCGGGGCACTGCTCGCCGTCGAGGGGCCGTCCGGCTCCGGCCGCACCTGCCTGCTGCTCGCCCTCACCGGCCGGATGCGCGCCACCGCGGGCCACGCCGAGGTGGGCGGGGTGCCGCTGCCGAAGAAGATGGGCAAGGTGCGCCGGATCAGCGCGCTCGGCCCCGTATGCGGGGTCAGCGACCTCGACCCGGCGTTCACCGTCGCCGAGCATCTGCGCGAACGGGCCCTGCTCCAGCGCCGCTTCACCGGCTCCCCGCTCGACCTGCTGCGGCCGCGCGCCACCCGGGCCGCCGCCCGGGCCCGTATCGCCGCCGCCCTGGCGGCCGCCGGGCTCGACCCCGCCGCCCTGCCCAAGGGCGAGCGGACCTCCGTACGGGATCTGGAACGGCTGGAGGCCTTGCGGCTGTCCATCGCCCTCGCGCTGATGGCGCAGCCGCGCCTGCTCGCCGTGGACGACACCGACCTGAAGCTCTCCGGCACCGACCGCGAGGCGGCCTGGGAGCTGCTGCGGTCCATCGCGGCGTCCGGCATCACGGTGCTCGCGGTGTGCAGTGAGGCGCCCGCCGACGCCCTGGTCGTCCGTACCGTGACCGACCGCCCGGACACCGGCCGCACCGACGCCGGCATCGAGGCCACCGAGGACACCGACGCCGCCGACGACGCCGCATCCGAACCGCACCCGCGGCAGACCCAAGAGACGACGTCACAGAAGTCGCAGAAGACACAGACCCAGGACGAGGAGGGGGCGGCCGATGCGTTCGCCGAGACTGGCCGCGCTTGAGCTGAGGCGGTTCGGCCGCGGGAAGCTGCCGCGCGCCGCGCTGGTCGCCATCCTGCTGCTGCCGCTGCTGTACGGCGCGCTGTACCTGTGGTCGTTCTGGGACCCGTACGGCCGGCTGGACAAGCTGCCGGTCGCGCTGGTCAACGAGGACAAGGGCGCCAAGACCGGCGGCGAGAAGCTCAACGCGGGCGACGAGATCACCAAGAAGCTGCGGGACAGCAAGGTCTTCGAGTGGCACGAGGTGAGCGACGAGGAGGCCCGGGAGGGCGTCGAGGAGGGCCGCTACTACCTGTCGCTGACCATGCCGAAGGACTTCAGCGAGCGGATCGCCTCCAGTTCCGGTGACTCCCCGGAGACCGGGGCCCTACGGGTGCGGACCAACGACTCCAACAACTACATCGTCGGCCAGATCTCCCGCACGGTGTTCTCCGAGATCCGCACCGCCGCCTCCACCAAGTCGTCCCGCTCCTTCCTGGACCGGATCTTCATCTCCTTCTCCGACATCCATGACGCCACGGAGAAGGCCGCCCAGGGCGCCGACGACCTCAAGAACGGCACCGAGAAGGCGAAGAAGGGCTCCAAGGACCTCTCCGACGGGCTGGCGGACGCCAAGAAGGGCAGTGGCGAACTGGCCGGCGGCATCACCCGGCTCACCTCCGGCGCCGCCGAACTGAAGTCCGGCTCCCGGCAGGTGGCCGACGGCACCCAGCTGCTCGCCGACCGGGTCAACCGCGCGGCCGGCGAGGCCGGCCCGTACCTCAAGGACAACGGCGCGCAGATCGGCCGGTCCGCCCAACTGGTCGCCGACTTCTCGCAGGGGCTGCGGAACAACCTCGACGTGATCGTGAAGTGGGGGCCCACCGGCCGGGAGAACGCCCACCAGGCCTCCGACGATCTGAACACCGTGTACCGGGAGCTGTGCGTCGACAAGACCCTGCTCGGCAAGGCCAAGGCCGTCACCGGCGGCGCGGGCAGCGGCAAGACCCCCGGCGCGGACGGATCGAGCGGCACCGCCGGTACGGCCGGTACGGGCGACTCGGCCGGCACCGGCGGCCAGCTCCCCGAGGTGCCCGGCGTACCGGTGACCGAGGGTCTCACCCAGGCCGATGTCGACGCCCAGGTCTGCCCCAAGCTGGCCAAGGCCAAGACGGCGGCCGCCGACACCGCGCGGATCGCCGACGACGTACACGAACTGGCCAAGGATTCCAACGGCGACATCAAGAAGCTGGACGCGCAGCTCAAGGACGTCCAGACCAAGGCCCAGGCGCTCGCCCGGCGCGCCCCGCACCTGGACGAGGACCTGGCGTACGCGGTCGGCAAGGTGAACGAGCTCAACGACGGCGCCCACAAGGTGGCCGACGGCGCCGGCACCCTCTACGGCGGGCTGGCCACCGCCCAGTCCGGCTCGGCCGACCTGGACAGCGGCGTCGGCCGGCTCAAGCAGGGCGCGGGCGATCTGGACAGCGGACTGTTCCGGCTGGTGGACGGCTCGACCGAGCTGGCCGGCGGGCTCAACGACGGCGTGGGCAAGATCCCCGACTACGGCAAGGACGAGCGGGACCGGCGCACCGAGGTGATGGCCGACCCGGTGAAGCTCGCCTCGCAGTCGCTGTACAAGGCGCCCAACTACGGCACCGGCTTCGCCCCGTACTTCATCCCGCTCTCCCTCTGGGTCGGCGCCATGGTGGCGTACATGCTGATCCAGCCGCTCAACCGGCGCGCGCTCGCCGCCGGGGCCTCGGCCTGGCGGATCGCGCTGGCCGGCTGGCTGCCGGTGGCCGCGATCGGGCTGGTCCAGGTGGCCGCGCTGATGTCGGTATTGCACTGGGGGCTCGGCCTGGAGATGGCCAGGTCGGCCGCGACCGTGGGCTTCCTCGCCCTGGTGACCTGCTGCTTCGCCGCGATCATCCAGTGGCTGAACGCCCGCTTCGGGGCCGCCGGACGCATCCTGGTGCTGGCGCTGCTGATGCTCCAGCTGACCTCCGCGGGCGGCACCTACCCGGTGCAGACCAGCCCCGACTTCTTCAACGCCATCCACTCCTGGCTGCCGATGACCTATGTGGTCGAGGCGCTGCGCCGGCTGATCAGCGGCGGCGGGATGGGGCCGGTCTGGACGGCCACGGCGGTGCTCGCCGCGTTCACCGCCGGTGCGCTGGCGCTGACCGCGATCTCCGCCCACCGGCGCCAGGTGTGGACCCTGGACAAGCTGCACCCCGAGCTGAGCCTGTGAGAATCGACACCATGGAAACCCGCAGCAGCACCAGACGGCAGGCCACCCGCACCAAGCTGTACGAGGCCGCCGTGACCCTCATCGCCGAGCAGGGTTTCTCGGCCACGACCGTGGACGAGATCGCGGAACGCGCCGGGGTGGCCAAGGGCACCGTCTACTACAACTTCAAGAGCAAGAGCGAGCTGTTCGAGGAGTTGCTGCGGCACGGGGTGGGGCTGCTGACCGCCTCCCTGCGCCAGGCCGCCGACGACACGGTGGCCGGGGGCGGGACCCGGGTGGAGGCCCTGGACGCGATGATCCGCGCCGGGCTGGTCTTCATCCACCGCTACCCCGCCTTCACCCAGCTGTACGTGGCCGAGCTGTGGCGCACCAACCGGGCCTGGCAGTCCACCCTGCTGGTCGTCCGTCAGGAGGCGGTCGCGGTGGTGGAGACGGTGCTACGGGGCGGGGTGAACGAGGGCGAGCTGAGCGAGGAGATCGACATCCCGCTCACGGCCGCCGCGCTGGTCGGCATGGTGCTGGTGGCCGCGCTGGACTGGCAGGCCTTCCAGCCGGAGCGCTCACTCGACGATGTCCACGGCGCCCTGTCCCTCCTCCTCCACGGCCGCGTCAGCGGCCACTGACCCCGGTCCGGTCCCTATCGGAGACCGGAAACGGAGACCGCAAACGGCGGAGGCGGAGGCCATAAACGGCGACGGCGAGCGCAAACGGCGGCGCCGGGGTGGCGGGCTCTCCCCCAAGAGCCCCACCACCCCGGCGCCGCCGGTCTTCCCCCGTTCTCTCCCCCCGTTCCCCCGTCCCCGTGATGTCCCCGCTCCCCCGTTCGCGGAGCGTTCCCCCGTCCCCCGTCCCGCGCCTCCCTCGTTCCCCGTCGCGGGTGGGAGAGCCCGGCCCCCGTGATGTCCCCCGTGGTCCATGGGCTCTCCTTTGTGCACCCCCGTTCCGGCGGGTACGCGGTCCCGGTTCCGCCGCCCCGTGCCGGCGGTCCCGGAGCCGCGCCCCTTTCCGTGGGCTCCACTCTTCCCTCCCAGCGGCCGCCGGCCCATCCGCCCCGCTACTCATCCCGCCTGCTGAGTACGGATACTCAGACACCGCCCCCGCGCTGGCCTGGCCGGCCGGCGGGGGCGCTGACCGGAGCGGATAAGGTCCCTGGCATGGCACGGATTGCGGTGATCGGCGCGGGAATGGGCGCCATGGCGGCGGCCGCGCGGCTGGCGGTGGCCGGCCACACGGTGGCGGTGTACGAGCGCGCGGAGACCTACGGCGGTGCGGTCGGCAGGTTCGAGCGGGACGGCTTCGCCTTCGACACCGGACCCGGTCTGCTGCATCTGCCCGCGGTCTACCGGGACCTGTTCGTCAAGACCGGCCGGGAGCCGCTGGAGCGGTGCGTGCAGCTGACCCAGGTCGACCCGGCGAGCCGCCATCTCTTCCACGACGGCACCGCCCTCGCCCTGCCCAACGCCTCCCGCTCCGGCACCGTCGCCGCGCTGGACGCCACGCTCGGCGCGGGGGCCGGGGAGCGCTGGAGCGCGTTCCTGGGCCGCGCCCGGGACGCCTGGGAGCGCTCGCGGCGGCCGCTGCTGGAGGAGCCGCTGCCCGCCGATGTGTCGCCGTACGCCCGCGACCCGTACCCGGCCCCGCGCACCGGGCTGCTGCGCCGGAGCGCGCGCACGCTCGCCGAGGTGGGCCGGCGGGAGCTCGGGGACGCGCGGCTGGCGGCCCTGCTGGAGTGGTACGCCCTGGCGTACGGGTTCCCCCCGGGGACCGCCCCCGCGTCCGCCGCCGTGCTGCCGTACCTGGAACAGACCTTCGGCACCTGGTATGTGGCCGGGGGGCTGCGGGCGCTGGCGGACGCGGTGTACGAGCGGTGCCGTGAGCGGCGGGTGAAGTTCTCCTTCGGCACGGCGGTGACGGACGTGGTCGAGCGGGACGGCCGGGCCGTGGGCGTGGTGCTCGCGGACGGCCGGGTGGTGGACGCGGACCATGTGGTCGCGGGTGCCCCGCTGCCGGCGCTCTACGGGGAGCAGGTGATCGGCTGGGACGACCAGGACGAGTGGCCGCGGTTCCAGCAGGGTGTGCCGACGGGCCGGGTGACGGTCTGTCTGGCGCTGCGCGGGGCCCGGGAGGAGGGCGCGGCGCATCGGACGGTGGTGCACTCCGCCGACCGGGACGGTGAGTCGGCCGCGCTGGCCGGGGGGCGGCTGGCCGCGCGGCCGACGGTGACGGTGCTGCGCCCGGACGACGCGCGGCTGCGGCCGGACGCGGAGCATGAGGCGGTGACGGTGACGGCCACCGTCCCGGCGGCCGAGGGGCTGTGGGGCGGCGGGCCGGGGGCCCTGGGTGGGGTGGGGGGCTCGGCTGTGGAGGGGTTTGTGGGGGCGATGATCGGTGCCGCGGAGGCGGCTGTGCCGGGGCTGCGGGAGCGGTTGCTGTGGCGGCAGGTGCGGACGCCGGCCGACACCTTGCGGGAGACGGGCAGTTGCCGGGTGCCGGGTCCGGCGCTGGCGGGTGCGGGGGGCTCGCTGCTGCCCGCCGCCAACCCGGCGCCGCTGGCCGGGCTGTACTTCGCCGGAGGCTGGTCCCACCCGGGCGGCGGGCTGGCGCACGCCGGGATGTCGGGCGCCCTGGTGGCCGGGCTGATCGTGGAGGGGGCCGGGTTCCGCGGGTCGCGGTGACCGGGCAGGGTGGGGGCTGGGCGGTGCCCCCGGGGAGGGTCAGTAGCGGTAGGGCTGCTGGTCGCCGTGGGGGTGAGGGTAGGTGGGGTCGTAGCCGGGGGCCGGGGGCTGCTCGTCGCCTTCGCGCTGCTGCGGGACCCAGACGCCGCCGGGCGGGGTGTCGGTGCCGTAGGGGTCGGCGGGCGGCTGCGGGGCGTGGTAGCCGCCGTAGTTGTCGTAGCCCTGGCCGCTGGGTGCGGCGGAGGTGCCGATGTACGGGTCGGAGTAGGCGGCGTAGCCCTGCTCGCCGGACCCGGAGCCGTAGTCGTAGGTGGGGGCGGCGGCGGGGGGCGGGTAGCTGCCGTAGCCGGCGAAGGGGTCCTGGTGGGGCGGCTGGGGCTCGGCGGCGGACTGGCCGCGGTCCCCGCCGGCGGTGCCGTACACCCCGTACAGCCGGCCGGTCTCGTCCGGGAGCGGCTCGGGCTGGTAGACGGCGGTGGTCTCGGCGGCCGACGGCTGGTTCGGGTCGGGGGCGTAGCCGGTGCCGTAGGGGGCGTAGGGGTCGGTGGGAGTGTGGGGGGCTTCGTCCTGGCCGTACGGGGCGGGGGTGCCGTAGGGGTCGGCGGGCGTCTGCTCGTAGGCGAGGCCCGAGACCTCCAGGGTGGGGCCGGCGTCCGCGACGGCGGCGCCCGCCTTGCGGCGGCGGCTGGCTCCGGGGCGGCCGCCCACGGCCCAGCCGGTGGAGAAGCCGCGCCGGAAGGAGAGCGTGACATAGGTCTGGCCGACCGCGAAGGCGATGGCGCCGGCGGCGATCACCACGACCGACGGCAGCAGTACGCCGAGCACCACGGTGAGGAAGCCGCCGAAGGCGAGCAACCGCCAGCGCAGCCGCGCCTTGTACTGCAGCAGCACTTCTCCCAGCAGCCACAGCGCGACCACGCCGAATGCGATGTAGAGGACCGTCCAGCCCATGCCCGCTCCTCCCCTGCGGTCACACCGCCCGGGATGGTGGCGGGATGTGACCGGTCAGGACTGCTCGTGCAGTCCGAGATTCTCGTGGATCTCCAGTGTCGCGGTGGAGTTGTTCAGCGTGATGAAGTGCAGCCCCGGTACGCCCTCGGACAGCAGCCGCGCGCAGAACTCCGTCGCGAACTCGATTCCGATCGAGCGTACAGCGGCCGGATCGTCCTTGACGGAGAGGATGCGCTGTTTCACGTCGTCGGGGAAGCGGGCGGTACTGAGCGAGGGCAGCCGGTCGAGCTGCCGGACGCTGGTGACGGGCATGACCTCGGGGATGATCGGGGTCTCGCAGCCGGCCTTCTCGGCGCTGTCGCGCAGCCGGAGGTAGGTCTCCGGGTCGAAGAACATCTGGGTGATGGCGTAGTCGGCGCCGGCCTTGCACTTGGCGGTGAAGTGGCGGATGTCGGTGTCCCAGTCCTCGGACCGGGGGTGCATCTCGGGGAAGGCGGCGACGCCCACGCAGAAGTCGCCGGACTCCTTGATCAGCCGGACCAGGTCGGCGGCGTAGTGCACACCGTCGGGGTGCGGCACCCAGTCGCCGAGCGGGTCGCCGGGCGGGTCGCCGCGCAGGGCCAGCATGTTGCGGATCCCGGCGTCGGCGTACTGGCCGAGGACATGCCGCAGTTCGGCGACCGACTGGTCCACCGCCGTCAGATGGGCGACGGGGGTGAGGATGGTGTCGGCGGCGATCTCCTGGGTGGCCTTGACCGTGCCGGAGCGGGTGGTGCCACCGGCCCCGTAGGTCACGGAGACGAAGCTCGGCGCCACCGCCTCGACCCGGCGCAGCGCGTTCCACAGTCCGCGCTCGCCCTTCTCGGTGCGTGGCGCGTAGAACTCGAAGGAGTAGGACGGCCGTCCGGTGGCGAGGATGTCGCGGACGGTGCGTGCGCGGTCCGGGCGGGTGGAAGCGGTACCGAGGGCCATACGGGCAGGTTAGCCAGGGCCCCGGCGTCACCCAACCAGACCAGAGGGAATTGGACTGAATTGTCTGAATCTTGTCCATTGGGTGGACAGTCATGGACACCGTTGGCGCAGTTCAGCCGGTGGGTCGGGGTCGGCCGGCGGGTCGGGAGCTGCCGGGGTCAGGCGGAGCGTTCGCGGATGCGCTGGGCGAGGTCCGCGGCGGCGGCGGCCGGGTCGTCGGCCTCGGTGAGGGCGCGGACCACGACGATCCGGCGCGCCCCGGCGTCCAGCACCTGGTCGAGATTGCCCGCGTCGATGCCGCCGATGGCGAACCAGGGGCGGGGCTGGGCGAGCCCGGCGGCGTACCGGACCAGGTCCAGCCCTGGGGCGTACCGGCCGGGCTTGGTGGGGGTGGGCCAGCAGGGGCCGGTGCAGAAGTAGTCCACGCCCGGCTCCGCGGCGGCCGCGTCCACCTCGGCCTGGGCGTGGGTGGAGCGCCCGATCAGCACCTCGTCGCCGAGCAGCGTCCGGGCGGCGGGCACCGGCAGGTCGCCCTGGCCGAGGTGGAGTACGTCGGAGGCGGCGGCGTGGGCGATGTCGGCGCGGTCGTTCACCGCGAGCAGCCGGCCGTGCCGCCGACAGGCCTCGGCGAGGACGGCGAGGTGCTCCAGCTCCTCGCCGGCCTCCATGCCCTTGTCACGCAGCTGGACGATGTCCACGCCCGCGGCGAGCACCGCGTCCAGGAACTCGGGCAGATCGCCCTGGCGCTTGCGGGCGTCGGTGCAGAGGTAGAGGCGGGCGTCGGCGAGGCGGGCGCGTGCGGTGGGCATCGGTGTTCTCCCCCGGGGATGAGTGCATGGGCACGGTGGGTGCGGGGGCACGGCGGGCCGTGCGGGCACCGGTGGTGCGGTGGCATGCGGAAGCGGGCCCCCGGGCGGGCCGGGGTCCTGTCGGGCCCGTGCCATGGTCGCACCCCCGTCGGCCGCCCCCGTCGGCCGCCCCGTCGGCCGGGCGGGCCGCCGCCGGTCCGGGCCCGTCCGTCCGTCCGTCCAGGCCATGAGACCCGCCGCCCGTCCAGGACGTGAGACGGGGCCGTCCGGGCGGTGGGATGTCAGCCCCGCGGGGCGGAGGCCCTGGCCCCGGGGCGGGGTCCCGGGGCCAGGGCGCGAGGGGGCAGAGGGCGAGGGGGCGCGTGGGTCAGACCGCGAGGGCCTGGGCTCGGCGCTTGACCTCGGTGCCGCGGTTCTCGCTGAGGGCCTGGGCGGGGGTGCCGGGGAGGGTGGGGTCGGGGGTGAAGAGCCACTCCAGCATCTCCTCGTCGGTGAAGCCGTCGTCCCGCAGCAGCGTCAGGGTGCCCGCCAGGCCCTTGACGACCTTGTCGCCGTTGATGAAGGCGGCGGGGACCTGGAGCGCGCGGTTCTCCCCGCGGCGTACGGCGATGAGCTGGCCCTCCTTGACCAGCTGCCGTACGCGCGTCACCTCCACGTCGAGCATCTCCGCGATGTCGGGGAGGTAGAGCCAGGAGGGGATGAGAGCATCGGTCTTTGCGTCAATCTCGGTCACGGGACAAGCCTGCCATCCGCCACTGACAGCCGGTAGCGGGGCTACGCCGGACCGGCCCCACCGGGTCAGCCGGCGAGCGCGGTCTTGAGCGGGCGGGAGGCGTCCGCGACCAGGGCGGCGTCCAGGGGCGCGGCCGACTCGACGAGCTTGCGGCCCTGGGCCAGGTCGCGCGGGCGGCCCACCGCCAGCAGCGCCACCAGGGCGCCGTCCCTCAGCCACGCCACCGACCAGGCGGGCTCCGCCGGGTCGCCCCGCCACACCATGGTGTCGGCGGCCTCGTGGTGGCCGATGTACTGGACGAACCGGCCGAACTGCTCGGACCAGAAGTATGGGACCGGGTCGTAGGGCGGGGGCTCCTCGGCGCCGGTGAGGGCGCCGGTGATGGCGGCGGCGACCGTACGCGGCCCCTGGAGGGCGTTGTCCCAGTGGTGGACCATCAGCCGCTTGCCGTAGCGGGCGGAGGGGTACGAGGCGCAGTCGCCGACCGCGTACACATCGGGCGCGGAGGTGCGCAGCCGGTCGTCGGCGGTGACCGAGCCGTCGGGGCCGAGCGCGATCCCGGAGCCGGCCAGCCAGTCGGTGGCCGGGCGGGCGCCGATGCCGACGACGACGGCGTCCGCGGGGAGCAGTCTGCCGTCGTCGAGGGCGACCTCGCCGGGCTCGATGTGCGCCACCCGGGCCCGGGTGAGCAGGGTGGTGCCGCTCTCCGCGTACCACTCGGCCATGGGGGTGCCGACCTCGGTCGGGAAGGCGCCGCCGAGAGGGCGGTCGGCGGCCTCGACCACGGTGACCACGCAGCCGGCGCCCCGGGCGGCGGTGGCGAACTCGGCGCCGATCCAGCCGGCGCCGACCACCACCACGTCATGCCGCTTCTCCAGGACGGGCCGCAGCCGGGCGGCGTCGTCCAGGGTGCGCAGCAGGTGCACGCCGGGGACGCCCTCGGCGCCGGGCAGGGCGAGCGGCCGGGCGCCGGTGGCGAGGACGAGGGTGTCGTAGGGCACCGGGCCCTCGGCGGTGTCGAGTTCATGCGCCTCGGGGCGTACCGCGGTGACCTCCAGGCCGAGCCGCAGTTCGATGCCGAGGGCGGCGAAGTCCACCTCGAAGGCGGAGCCCTCGGCGGTGCCGAGCAGGATCGCCTTGGACAACGGGGGCCGGTCGTACGGCTGGTGGGGTTCGGCGCCGATCATCAGCACCTCGCCGGTGAAGCCCTGGTCCCGCAGGGCCACCGCGGTCTGCACCCCCGCCATGCCGGCGCCCGCGATCACCACGCGCCGCTCCGCGTCCATGCGCGCTCCCCTCCGGGCCGCCGGTGCGGCCTGTCGTCCGCCTGCTCACCGGGCAACCTTACAAACGCGTCGCCCGCCGTTACGGCGCGTCGGCCGCCGGGGTTAGGCTGGCGGACGCAGAGCACACGCGGGAGCCCGGTCGCACCGGGCTGAGAGGGAGGCTGAGGCGGCCTCCGACCGTACGAACCTGATCCGGGTCATGCCGGCGAAGGGAGGGGCTGGGAGCCCATGCACACGGAGACAGTCATGCCACCGGCCGCGCGGGTCGGGCCGGGCGCGGATGTGCTGGTGATCGGCGGCGGGATCATCGGGCTGGTCACGGCCTGGCGGGCGGCGCAGCGCGGTCTCGCGGTCGCGGTGGCCGATCCGGAGCCGGGCGGCGGGGCGGCCCGGGTGGCGGCCGGGATGCTGGCGGCGGTGACCGAGCTGCACTACGGCGAGGAGCAGCTGCTGGCGCTCAATCTGGCCTCGGCGCGCCGCTATCCGGAGTTCGTCGCCGAGCTGGAGGAGGCGTCCGGGCGGGAGGTGGGGCACCGCTCCTGCGGGACGCTGGCGGTGGCGCTGGACGCCGACGACCGGGCGGAGCTGCGCGAGCTGCACGCCCTGCATCTGCGCACGGGGCTGGACTCGGAGTGGCTGACCGGCCGGGAGTGCCGCCGGCTGGAGCCGATGCTGGCGCCCGGGGTGCGGGGCGGGCTGCGGGTCGGCGACGACCACCAGGTGGATCCGCGCCGGTTGGGCGCGGCGCTGGTGGCGGCCTGCGAGCGGGCCGGGGTGGTCTTCCACCGGTCGTTCGCCGAGCGGCTGACGGTGGTACGGGACCGGGCTGCCGGGGCGGTCCTGGCGGACGGCACCTCGGTGGCGGCCGGGCAGGTGGTGCTGGCCGCGGGCAGCCTGAGCGGCCGGCTGGGCGGCGTACCGGAGGATGCCCTTCCGCCGGTACGGCCGGTCAAGGGCCAGGTGGTGCGCCTCGCCGTGCCTCCGGCGTACGCCCCCTTCCTCAGCCGCAATCTGCGGGCGGTGGTCCGGGGCTGCCATATCTATCTGGTGCCGCGCGAGACCGGGGAGCTGGTGATCGGCGCCACCAGCGAGGAGCAGGGCTGGGACACCACGGTGACCGCCGGCGGGGTGTACGAGCTGCTGCGGGACGCGCATGAGCTGCTGCCGGGCATCACGGAGCTGCCGCTGGTGGAGACCGGGGCCGGGTTGCGGCCGGGCTCCCCGGACAACGCGCCGCTGCTCGGCCCGACCGCGCTGCCGGGGCTGCACATCGCCACCGGGCACTACCGCAACGGGGTGCTGCTGACCCCCGTGACGGGCGAGGTGATGGCGGAACTGCTGGTCACCGGGGAGCTACCGGAGGCGGCCCGGGCCTTTCTGCCGACCCGGTTCGCGGCGCTTCCGGCTGCCGCCGGGGTGGGCACCGTCGGGGCGGGCGCTCCAGTTTCGGCCGGCGCCTCCGCCGCCCCCCTCCCCCGCTGAACCCACTGAACCCACTGACCCTCCGAGGAGTGCCATGAACACCCCCGTGAACACCCCTACGAGCGCAGCAACCCTCGACGCGCCCGCGAGCGCGCCCGGCGGCGACGCCGTGACCGTCTCCGTGAACGGCGAGACCCGGCGGCTGGCCGGGGCCACCACCCTGGACGTACTCGTGACGACCCTCACCACCGCTCCCTCCGGCGTCGCCGCCGCCGTCAACGAGACCGTCGTCCCCCGGGGCGCCTGGTCCGGGACGGTGCTCGGCGAGGGCGACCGGGTCGAGGTGCTGACCGCGGTGCAGGGGGGCTGAGCGCGATGGCCGACGACCGTCTGACCATCGCCGGGACCGTGTTCGACTCCCGGCTGATCATGGGCACCGGCGGGGCGCCCAGCCTGGATGTGCTGGAGCGTTCGCTGGCGGCCAGCGGGACCGAGCTGACCACAGTGGCGATGCGCCGCCTCGACCCGACCGTGCAGGGCTCGGTGCTCTCGGTGCTGGAGCGCCTGGGCATCCGGGTACTGCCGAACACGGCCGGTTGCTTCACCGCCGGCGAGGCGGTGCTGACCGCCCGGCTGGCGCGGGAGGCGCTGGGCACCGACTGGGTCAAGCTGGAGGTGGTCGCCGACGAGCGGACCCTGCTGCCCGACCCGGTGGAGCTGCTGGACGCGGCCGAGACGCTGGTGGACGACGGCTTCACGGTGCTTCCGTACACCAATGACGATCCGGTGCTGGCCCGGAAGCTGGAGGATGTGGGCTGTGCGGCGGTGATGCCGCTGGGCTCGCCGATCGGCTCCGGCCTCGGCATCCGCAACCCGCACAACTTCCAGCTGATCACCGAGCGGGCCGGGGTCCCGGTGATCCTGGACGCGGGGGCGGGCACCGCCTCGGACGCGGCGCTGGCGATGGAGCTGGGCTGTGCGGCGGTGATGCTGGCCTCCGCGGTGACCCGGGCGCAGGA
This sequence comes from Streptomyces sp. NPDC046887, assembly GCF_040644755.1. Classification (NCBI taxonomy): domain Bacteria; kingdom Bacillati; phylum Actinomycetota; class Actinomycetes; order Kitasatosporales; family Streptomycetaceae; genus Streptomyces; species Streptomyces sp. NPDC046887. Next base: position 21,734 of record NZ_JBEYXH010000042.1, on the reverse strand, counting down.
GCCGGTGCTGATGGCGGAGGCCATGCGGCACGCGGTGGAGGCCGGGCGGCTGGCCCGCCGGGCGGGCCGTATCCCGCGGCGCCACTTCGCCGAGGCCTCCTCGCCGGTGGAGGGCCGGGCCGACTTCGATCCGGAGCGCCCGGCGTTCTGAGCCCCGCCGTTTCCCGTGGGCGGCGACGGGCGGAGGGAAACCTTCCGGCCACCGGCTGTCACAGCTCGGCCCCAGTGCCCGAGCGGGGCGCCGGGGCGGTCGGGGCCGTCCGCACCTCCTCGTAGACTCGTCCGGGTGGATACGACCCTGCACGACCCGCTCGTGGGCCAGCTGCTCGACGGCCGCTACCGAGTCGACGCGCGCATCGCCGTCGGTGGCATGGCCACGGTCTACCGGGCCGTCGACACCCGTCTGGACCGGGTGCTCGCCCTGAAGGTGATGCACCCCTCGCTCGCGACCGACGCCGCCTTCGTGGACCGCTTCATCCGGGAGGCCAAGTCCGTCGCCCGCCTCGCGCACCCCAATGTGGTCGGCGTCTTCGACCAGGGCGCGGAGGGCGCGTATGTGTACCTGGCGATGGAGTACGTCGAGGGGTGCACCCTGCGGGACGTGCTGCGCGGCCGGGGTGCGCTGCGGCCGCGGGCGGCGCTGGACATCCTGGAGCCGGTGCTGGCCGCACTGGGCGCCGCGCACCGGGCCGGGTTCGTCCACCGGGACATGAAGCCGGAGAACGTGCTGATAGGCGACGACGGCCGGGTCAAGGTGGCCGATTTCGGTCTGGTGCGGGCCATGGGCGCCGTCACCGACACCACCGGTTCGCTGCTGGGCACGGTCTCCTATCTGGCGCCCGAGCAGATCGAGCACGGCACCGCGGACACTCGGGCCGATGTGTACGCCTGCGGGGTGGTGCTGTACGAGATGCTGACCGGCGCCAAGCCGCACACCGGGGACACCCCCGCGCAGGTCCTGTACCAGCACCTCAACACCGACGTACCGGCTCCGTCCGGGTCCGTGCCGGGGCTGGCGGCCGAGCTGGACGCCCTGGTGGCGCATGCCACCGCCCGGGATCCCGAGACCCGTCCGCATGACGCGGCGGCGCTGCTGGGGCTGACCCGCCAGGCGCGTGCCGCGCTCGGCGCGGAGCAGCTGGACCTGGTGCCGCCGGGCGCCCGGGAGGAGCCGGCCGATTCGGCCGATCCGGCCGATTCCCCCGGGACGGTCGGTCCGGAGGACCGGACCAGCGCGATCGCCCGTCCGGAGCGGACGAGTGTGCTCTCCCGCCCGGGCCCGGGCGGTGAACCCGAGGACGTGCAGCACACCAGCCGGCTGGCCGCGCCGCCGCTTCCGCCTCGGTCCGGCGGTCGGTCCGCCGTCTCCGCGGCCGGGGCGCGGGCGCGTCGGCTGCTAACCGCCGGTCCGCGCCGCGGGCTGGTCGCCGCGCTGGTCGCGGTGCTGGTGTTCCTCGGTGTCGGCGCGGGGGTCTGGTACATCAACTCGGGCCAGTTCACCCGGGTGCCGACGGTCCTCGGACAGAGCCAGGCCGAGGCGGAGAAGCGGCTCGCGGACGCCGGGCTGGGCGTCCGGGCGGTCAAGCGGGACTTCAGCGGCTCGTACGACCGGGGCGAGGTGATGGCCGCCGATCCCGCGCCCGGTGAGCGCATCCGGGGCAACGGCAAGGTGACGCTCACCGTGTCCCGGGGCCCGGAGATCGTGAAGGTGCCCAATGTGCGCGGCCTTGACCTGGAGGCGGCCAAGCGGGAGCTGACCGCCGCCGGGCTGGCCCCGGGGGCGGTCGGCCTGCAGTTCAGCGAGGAGGTCGAGCGGGGCGCGGTGATCTCGACCGACCCCGAGCCGGGCAGCAAGCGGAAGCCGGACTCCGCGGTCGCCCTGGTGGTCAGCAAGGGCGCGGCGGTGGAGGTGCCCGATCTGACCGGGGCGAGCCCGGAGGATGCTCGGAGCACTCTGGAGGACGCCGGGCTGAAGGTGAAGGTGGCCGAGGAGCGCACGCATTCCACCGAGGACACCGGCACCGTCGCCGCCCAGTCCCCCGCCTCCGGCGGTGAGGCCGCCGAGGGTGACACCGTCACGCTGACCCTCTCCAAGGGGCCGCGGATGGTGGAGGTCCCGGATGTCACCGGCAGCAACGTGGACGAGGCGACCCGGGAGCTGGAGGGCGCCGGGTTCGAGGTGAAGGTCGAGAAGAGCTTCCCGTTCCTCGGCGACACCGTGGACGGCCAGTCCACGGCCGGCGGCGAGCAGGCCCCGGAGGGCTCCACCATCACCATCACGACCAAGGGACTCTGAGCGCACGTGCACCACCAGCCCAGCCCCGTCGGCGGCCATGTGCCGGTGGCCGGCGGCCTCGCCAAGACCGGTCTGTCCTACGCCCGGGAGATCGGCGCCGAGGCCGTGCAGGTCTTCGTCGCCAACCCCCGGGGCTGGGCCACCCCGGCCGGGAACCCGGCGCAGGACGAGCTGTTCCGCGCCGAGTGCGCGGCCGCCGGCATCCCGGCGTACGTCCATGCCCCGTATCTGATCAACTTCGGCTCGCACACCGAGGCGACGGTGGACTCCTCGGTGGTGTCGCTGCGCCACTCGCTGCGCCGGGCCCGGGAGATCGGGGCGCTGGGCGTGGTGGTGCACACCGGCTCGGCGACCGGGGGCCGCTCCCGGGAGACGGCGCTGGCGCAGGTACGGGAGCGGATGCTGCCGCTGCTGGACGAGCTGACCCAGGAGGACGACCCGTATCTGCTGCTGGAGTCCACCGCCGGACAGGGCGCCTCGCTCTGCTCACTGGCGGAGGACTTCGGCCCGTACTTCGAGGCGCTGGACCGCCATCCGCGGCTGGGGGTCTGCCTGGACACCTGCCATGTGTTCGCCGCGGGGCACGACCTGGCCGCCGAGGGTGGGGTGGAGCGGACCCTGGACGCGCTGGTCGCCGAGGTAGGCGAGGGGCGGCTGCGGCTGGTCCACGCCAATGACTCCAAGGACGTGACGGGGGCCCGCAAGGACCGCCATGTCAACATCGGTTCCGGCCATATCGGCGAGGAGCCGTTCGCCGCCCTGATGCGCCACCCGGCAGCCGCCGGCGTCCCCCTGGTCATCGAGACCCCCGGCGGCACGGAGGGCCACGCGGCCGACGTGGCCCGACTGAAGCGGCTGCGCTGAGGACGGCTGCGCGCGACGGCAGGGTGCAGACTGGCTAGACCGCGCCGCCATGCTCGCCCAACACCGTCTCCCTGTCGATAGCCTGAAGAGCCCTTGGCGACATAGTCAAGAAACGGCAAACCGCTTCTGACTGCCCAGGTCGCGAAGCGTGGTCCCTGCGCAAGCGGGGGTGGTCCGCGACAGTAACGGCCGGTGTCCCGGTATCCATCGTGGTCCCTGCGCAAGCGGGGGTGGTCCGGCCACCAAGGATGAGCGGGCCCGCAAGGCCGCGTGGTCCCTGCGCGAGCGGGGGTGGTCCGGCGGGGTGCAGCGTGGGCTCGCCGCCGATCAGGTGGTCCCTGCGCGAGCGGGGGTGGTCCGCCTGCCGCTCGCGGCGCTGGCGGCCGGAGGCCGTGGTCCCTGCGCGAGCGGGGGTGGTCCGGCGCAGGAGGCCGCCATCGTCAAGGCGCTGGCATGGTCCCTGCGCGAGCGGGGGGTCCCTGCCCGGCGTGTGGCTGCTACGGCCGCGCGCCTGAGGCGGCCGCGCTGAAGGGGTACGGGGACGGGGGGGCCGCCCCGTCCCCATACGCCGATCGGTATCTGGCTGGCAGAACATCCCACGGGAATACCCCCTAGGGGTATAGCGTTAGGTCGCAGTGGCGGTGGTCATCCGCCTACGTTCGACGAACCCCGGGGGTCATCATGGAGCGTCGGCACGACCAGCACACCGGACATGCCGGCCACACCGGCCACACCGCCAAGACCCCCGTCAGCTGGGCCATGGCCGCTACCGCGACCCTGCACTGCCTGACCGGCTGCGCCATCGGGGAGGTGCTGGGGATGGTGGTGGGCACCGCGCTGGGGTGGGGGAACCTGCCGACGATGGTGCTCGCGATCGTGCTGGCGTTCTTCTTCGGCTATGCGCTCACTCTGCGCGGCGTACTCAAGGCGGGGCTGGGGTTCCGGGCGGCGGTGAAGGTGGCGCTGGCCGCGGACACGCTGTCCATCGCCGTGATGGAGCTGATCGACAACGGGGTGCTGGCGCTCTGGCCGGGGGCCATGGACGCGCATCTGACGGACGGGCTGTTCTGGGGCGCCCTGGCCATCGCGCTGGCGCTCGCCTTCCTGCTCACCACGCCGGTCAATCGCTGGATGATCGGGCGGGGTAAGGGGCACGCGGTGGTGCATCAGTACCACCGGTGAGCCCACCGCAGGGAAGCAGTCAGAGCTCGGGGCCGTCTCCGGGGCCTTCCTGGTAGGAGTAGCGCTGCTCGCTCCAGGGGTCGCCGATGTTGTGGTAGCCGCGCTCCTCCCAGAAGCCCCGGCGGTCGGCGGTCATGTACTCGACGCCGCGGACCCACTTGGGCCCCTTCCAGGCGTACAGGTGCGGCACGACCAGGCGGAGGGGGAAGCCGTGCTCGGCGGTGAGCAGTTCGCCGTCCTTGTGGGTGGCGAAAATCGTGCGGTCCGAGGCGAAGTCGGGGAGCCGCAGATTGGCGCTGTAGCCGTACTCGGCCCACACCATGACATGGGTGACGCCGGGCGCCGGGGGTGCTATGTCCAGGAGGGTGCGGGCGGGCACGCCGCCCCATTCGGCGCCGGTCATGCTGAACTTCGTCACGCAGTGCAGATCGGCCTCGACCGTGGAGAACGGCAGTGCCGAGAACTCCTCGTGGTTCCAGGTGCGCTTGTCCCCGTCGGCGGTGGCGCCGAAGACCCGGAACTCCCAGCGCTCCGGGCGGAACTTGGGGACGGGGCCGTAGTGGGTGACCGGCCAGCCGCGCTGGAGCCGCTGCCCCGGTGGAAGCTCGGACCCTCCCGCCGCCCGGTGTTCCTCGCTTCCTGGCTGAACCATGTCTCAATGGTGACAGACGGGGAAGGGTGGTCATGACCAGGTCGCAGCCCTAACCGGTCAAGTCCTACTAAGCCTGCACTTACTGGACGGCCCCGCGTGGCGGTGCGAGGATGCGCGGCATCCGCACTGATCACTTCACGTGGAAGGAGCCCCGGCGATGCAGGGCGACCCGGAGGTCATCGAGTTCCTCAACGAGCAGCTCACCGCTGAGCTGACGGCGATCAACCAGTACTTCCTGCACGCCAAGATGCAGGACCACCTGGGGTACACGAAGCTCGCCAGGTACACCCGGGCGGAGTCCTTCGACGAGATGCGCCACGCGGAGACGCTGACCGACCGCATCCTCTTCCTGGACGGGCTGCCGAACTACCAGCGGCTGTTCCACGTCCGGGTGGGCCAGACCGTCACCGAGATGTTCCAGGCGGACCGGCAGATCGAGGTCGAGGCCATCGACCGGCTGCGCCGCGGGATCGAGGTCATGCGCGCCAAGGGCGACATCACCTCGGCCAACATCTTCGAGGCCATCCTCGCCGACGAGGAGCACCACATCGACTATCTGGACACCCAGCTCGACCTGGTCGAGAAGCTCGGCGAGTCGCTGTACATCGCTCAGCAGATCGAGCAGGTCCAGCCCGACGGGGCCTGAGGCGAACGGTCGGCGAAGACGGAGACGCCGCTTAGGCGGCTTCGGGGAGCGGCTGCGGTACAGGAGCGTCGGCGGCGTCGGCGGTGAGCACGGGCCTGCCGCGGTCGGCCAGCTCGCGGCGCGGGCAGCTGCCGCGGCCCAGGATGGACTGGATGGTCCGTACGCAGGAGCCGCAGTCGGTCCCGGCCTTGGACGCCGAGGCGATCTGGCGGGGGGTGCAGGCGCCGGCCTCCGCGTGCTGCTTGACCTGCTTCTCGGTGACACCGAAGCACGAGCACACGTACACGCCGTCCACCTCCTGCCGGATCGGGTTCATCGGGGTCTGCGGTGCGTCTCCCCGATTGATCGGTGAGGCTAACCTAACCTTACCCATAGCCGAGGTTGCGCAAAAGCCCGGTGAACGCCGATGGGGCGCGGATCACAGATCCGCGCCCCATCGGTATCGAGCAGGGGTTCCTACTGGTCGCGGTACATCTCGGCGACCAGGAAGGCGAGGTCCAGCGACTGGCTCCGGTTGAGCCGGGGGTCGCAGGCCGTCTCATAGCGCTGGTGCAGGTCGTCGACGAAGATCTCGTCGCCGCCGCCCACGCACTCGGTGACGTCGTCGCCGGTCAGCTCCACATGGATGCCGCCGGGGTGGGTGCCGAGGCCCTTGTGGACCTCGAAGAAGCCCTTGACCTCGTCCAGTACGTCGTCGAAGCGGCGGGTCTTGTGCCCGGAGGCGGCCTCGAAGGTGTTGCCGTGCATCGGGTCGGTGACCCAGGCGACGGTGGCGCCCGAGGCGGTGACCTTCTCCACCAGCTCCGGCAGCTTGTCGCGGACCTTGTCGGCGCCCATGCGGACGATGAAGGTCAGCCGGCCGGGCTCGCGCTCCGGGTCGAGGCGGTCCACGTAGGTCAGCGCCTCGTCCACGGTGGTGGTCGGGCCGAGCTTGATGCCGATCGGGTTGCGGATCCGGGAGGCGAACTCGATGTGCGCCCCGTCCAGCTGGCGGGTGCGCTCGCCGATCCACACCATGTGGCCGGAGGTGTCGTACAGCTGGCCGGTCCGCGAGTCGACGCGGGTCAGCGCCGTCTCGTAGTCCAGCAGCAGCGCCTCGTGGGAGGCGAAGAACTCCACCGTGCGGAACTCGGCCGGGTCGGTGCCGCAGGCCTTCATGAAGTTCAGCGCGTTGTCGATCTCGCGGGCGAGCTGCTCGTAGCGCTGGCCGGAGGGCGAGGACTTCACGAAGTCCTGGTTCCAGGCGTGCACCTGGCGCAGGTCCGCGTAACCGCCGGTGGTGAAGGCGCGCACCAGGTTCAGCGTGGACGCCGAGGCCTGGTACATCCGCTTGAGCCGCTGCGGGTCGGGGACCCGGGCCGCCTCGGTGAAGGCGAAGCCGTTGACCGAGTCGCCCCGGTAGGTCGGCAGGGTCACCCCGTCGCGGGTCTCGGTCGGCTTGGAGCGCGGCTTGGAGTACTGGCCGGCGATCCGGCCGACCTTCACCACCGGCACCGAGGCCGCGTAGGTGAGCACCGCGCCCATCTGGAGGAGGGTCTTCAGCTTGTTGCGGATGTGGTCGGCCGAGACGCCGTCGAAGGCCTCGGCGCAGTCGCCGCCCTGGAGGAGGAACGCCTCGCCCCTGGCGACGGATCCCAGCCGGGCGCGCAGCTGGTCGCACTCGCCGGCGAAGACGAGCGGCGGATACGATTCGAGGTCCGCGATGGCTTCGCGCAGGGCCTCGGCATCCGGGTACTCGGGCTGCTGCGCCGCGGGAAGGTCGCGCCAGGTGTTGCCACCGACTGCGGTGGTCTTAGCGTTCACGGTCACCTGCCCCACCTTACGGGGTCAACGGGGGCGTCCATCCGCTCGCTCATCAGATGAGACGAGTTCGTGGGGTAGGGTTCGCGCCATGTTCGCTCCGATGTCGGCTGCGCCGATGAACCGCACCTGGTGGTGGACCGCCCTCCCGGCGGCCCACTGACCGGCGCGTACGCGAACAGCGAGACGCACGACCGCGAAGGCCGCCCGAGGGGCGGCCTTCGGCGTGTGCGCCGGGTGATGGGTCGCCCCTCCTGTCAGGAGGACCGCCCTATGAACGCTCATCCGTCGACCACCGCGCATCTGCTCGCCCGCCTGCTGGACCCCGCGTCGGGGCCGTTCGCGCTGCTCAGACGGCGTACGCCCGGTCGCGACCAGGACACCGTGGAAGTGCTCACCGGACCGGTGCACACCGCCCGGCGGCTGGCCGAGCTGCCCGTCGGGGACCGCCCGGCGCTCGCCCTGGTGCCCTTCCGCCAACTGGCCGAAAGAGGGTTCGAGGTCCGCGACGATGCCACCCCGTTGTCGGTGCTGACCGCGGAGGAGCGGTACGAACTGCCGCTGGCGGAGGTGCTGGCCGGGCTGCCCGTACACGCCGTCCGGGTGGAGGACGGCGGCTTCGATGTCTCGGACCGTGAGTATGAGCGGACCGTACGACGGGTGGTGGACGAGGAGATCGGCCGCGGTGAGGGGGCCAACTTCGTCATCCGGCGCACCTACACCGGACGGCTGCCGGGCTTCGGCCGGGCGGACGCGCTGGCGCTGTTCCGGCGGCTGCTGGAGGGCGAGCGCGGGGCGTACTGGACCTTCGTGGTGCACACCGGGGAGCGCACCCTGGTCGGCGCCAGCCCGGAGGTGCATGTGCGGATGTCGGGCGGCACGGTGGTGATGAACCCGATCAGCGGGACGTTCCGCCATCCGGACGGGGACCCGACGGCCGAGCAGCTGCTGGACTTCCTCGCCGACCGCAAGGAGACCGACGAGCTCTCCATGGTGGTGGACGAGGAGCTGAAGATGATGTGCGCGGTCGGCGACATGGGCGGCACCGTGGTCGGGCCGCGGCTGCGGGAGATGGCGCATCTGACCCACACCGAGTACGAGCTGCGCGGCCGCTCCTCGCTGGACGTGCGCGAGGTCCTGCGGCAGACCATGTTCGCGGCGACCGTCACCGGCTCGCCGGTGCAGAACGCCTGCCGGGTGATCGAGCGGTACGAGGAGGGGGGCCGCGGCTACTACGCGGGGGCGCTGGCGCTGCTGGGCACCGAACCGGGCGGGGCGCAGACGCTGGACTCGCCGATCCTGATCCGTACCGCCGACATCTCGGCCGCCGGGGAGCTGCGGGTGCCGGTCGGGGCGACCCTGGTGCGCCACTCCGACCCGGCCTCGGAGGTGGCGGAGACCCATGCCAAGGCGGCCGGGGTGCTGGCCGCGCTGGGGGTGCGGCCGGGGCGGGCAGCGGGCGGAGGTGCGGCGGGGCGGCCCCGGCTGTCCGACGACCCCCGGGTACGGGCGGCGCTGGACGCCCGGCGCGGTGGGCTGGCGCCGTTCTGGCTGCGGATGCAGCAGCGGCCGGCCGAGCGGGCCGGGCACGCCCTGGTGGTGGACGGCGAGGACACCTTCACCGCGATGCTGGCGCATCTGCTGCGCTCGGCGGGGATGGAGGTGGAGGTGCGGCCGTTCGACGAGCCGGGGCTGCGGGAGGCGGCGCTCACCCATACCGGCCCGGTGGTGCTGGGCCCGGGTCCGGGTGATCCGGGGGACGCGGCCGATCCGAGGATGCGGCTGCTGCGCGGGCTGGCGGCGGAGCTGCTGGACGGTGGTCACCCGGTGGCGGGACGCCCGGTGCTCGGGGTGTGCCTGGGCCATGAGCTGATCGCCGCCGAGCTGGGCCTGTCGCTGGTGCGCAAGCGGGAGACGTTGCAGGGCGCCCAGCGGCGGATCGACCTGTTCGGCGCGGAGGAGACGGTCGGCTTCTACAACAGCTTCACCGCCCGCTGCGACGAGCGGGAGGCGGCGGCGCTGGCGCTGCGCGGGGTGGAGGTGAGCCGGGATACGGGGAGCGGCGAGGTGCACGCGCTGCGCGGCCCGGGCTTCGCCGGGGTGCAGTTCCATCCGGAGTCGGTGCTGACCCTGCGCGGGGCGGAGGTGGTACGGGAGCTGGTGGCGGCGCTGGACGCCAGCCCGCGCTGAGGAGCAGCCCCCGGGGGCGGGGCCCTCGGGGGGCTACTCCCCCCGGGGGTCAGGCGTCGTCCAGGCCGGCCTCTATGGCGTAGCGGACCAGCTCCACCCGGTTGTGCAGCTGGAGCTTGCCGAGGGTGTTCTGCACATGGTTCTGGACGGTGCGGTGCGAGATGACCAGGCGTTCGGCGATCTGCTTGTAGCTCAGCCCCTTGGCGACCAGCCGCAGCACCTCGGTCTCCCGCTCGGTGAGCTGCGGGGCTGCGGTCTTGGCGTCGCCGCTGCCGCCGGGGGCGGGGGCGGGCTCGGTGGCCAGGCGGCGGTACTCGCCGAGGACCAGCCCGGCGAGCCCCGGGGTGAAGACCGGGTCCCCGGCGGCCGTGCGGCGCACCGCGTCCAGCAGTTCGGCGGTGCTGGCCGACTTCACCAGATAGCCGGTGGCGCCGGACTTCACCGCCTCCAGGACATCGGCGTGCTCGCCGCTGGCGGAGAGCACCAGCACCCTGGGCCCGGTGCCGCCGCCGACCAGTTCCTTGCAGACCTGCACCCCGGGCTTGGCGGGCAGGTTGAGGTCGAGCACCAGCACATCGGGGCTGGTGGCGCGGGCGCGGCGGACGGCCTGCTCGCCGTCCCCGGCGGTGGCCACCACATCGAAACCGGCCTCGGCCAGGTCCCGGGCGACCGCGTCCCGCCACATCGGATGGTCGTCGACCACCATCACCCGGATGGTGCCCCGCGTCTGCATCTCCGTCTGCTCGCTCATGCCTGCTGTGCCTTCCCCCGCCGGGCCTTCGCGGCCCGTGGAACCCTCAACTCGACCTCGGTGCCCTGGCCGGGTACGGAGACCAGCTCGGCGCTGCCGCCCAGCTCCCGCAACCGGCCCCGGATGGACAGGGCCACTCCCATGCGGCCCTCGCCCTCCGCCTGGACCAGCCGCCCCTCGGGGATGCCCGGTCCGTCGTCCCGTACCGTGACGATCACCTCGTCCGGCCAGTCCTCCACGAGTATCCAGGCCCGGGCCTCGGCTCCGGCGTGCAGGCGTACGTTGTCCAGCGCGGCGCCGACCGCGGCGGCGGCCTCCCGGGCGGCCGGGGCGGGCAGCGGTACCGCGGCGCCCGGCTCGGCGACGGTGACCCGGGCCCCGGCGAACGGCGCCAGCAGCAGCCGGAGATCGAGGGTCCCGTCCTCTTCTGTACGGGCCTGGGCCGGAAGGGCGGCGTCCGGTTCGTCCACCACCCGGACCACCGCGCCCTGCGAGGTGTCCTCCGAGACATAGGAGGGGCGGGCCAGTCCGCCGGCGACCAGGGTGCGCAGCGCCACCTCCTGCTCCCCGGCCATCCGGCCCAGCTCGGCGGCCTCGCCGCCCAGCGCCGTGCCGCGGCGCTGGACCATGGCCAGCACCTGGAGCACGGAGTCGTGGATGTCGCGGGCCAGGCGCTCGCGTTCCCGGGTGGCCGCCTCGATCTCCAGGGCCCGGGCGAGGGTCCGCTCGGAGGCGCGGGCCACCTCCACCACGTAGCCGATGGCGATGGAGGCGATCCACACCAGCAGCACGTTGTGCAGGGTGTCCTGGCTGGGGTGGCCGCGTTCGGCGATGTTGGCGACGGCGACCGGGGTGGAGGCGAACGCGGCCCATCGCCAGCCGCCCTTGATGGCGTAGGCGAGGACCGAGCCGGCGGTCCAGATGCTCGGCAGGGTCGGGCCGTCGAAGGTCTGGGCGTGGATGTCGGCGAGCGGGGTGAGCATGATCCCGGTCAGTGCGATGACCAGATCGGCGGCGAGGAACGGCCGGGTGCAGCGGGCCGCGCCGGACACCTGGGGCAGGGTCGCCAGCGTCCAGACGACCAGCACCGCGAGGAAGACGGCAGCGACCCAGGGGCGCTCGAACTTGTCCCGGGTGGAGACGAAGAGCAGCACGGCGTACACCATGGTGAGCAGCCGGTAGGCGGTCAGCGCCCGCCACAGCGGCTGCTCGACGGACATGCGGACGACCCGCTCGCGCTTGGGCACGCTGTCCCCTCCCCGCTCCCCCGTCGCCCGTGTCCGGGCTACTGCTCCTTGCCGCCGGTGGCCTTGGCCTCGCGGGCGGCTTCCCTCGCCGCCTCCTTGGCGGCGTCCCTGGCGGCCTTCTCGGCGTCCGCGATCTGCCGCTTGGCGGCGGTGGCGTAGACGTCCACGTACTCCTGGCCGGACAGCTTCATGATCTCGTACATCACCTCGTCGGTGACCGAGCGCAGGATGAAGCGGTCGCCGTCCATGCCGTGGTAGCGGCTGAAGTCCAGCGGCTTGCCGATGCGGATGCCGGGGCGCATCAGCTTGGGCACGACCTTGCCGGGCGGCTGGATCTTCTCGGTGTCGATCATGGCGACCGGGATCACCGGGGCGCCGGTGGCGAGCGCCACCCGGGCCAGGCCGCCGGGCTTGCCGCGGTAGAGCCGGCCGTCCGGAGAGCGGGTGCCCTCGGGGTAGATCCCGAACAGCTCGCCGCGCTCCACGACCTCGATGCCGCTCTGGATGGCGGCCTCGCCGGCGCCCCGGGCGCCGGAGCGGTCCACCGGGAGCTGGCCGACGCCCTTGAAGAACGCGGCGGTCAGCTTGCCCTTCAGTCCGGGCGAGGTGAAGTACTCGGCCTTGGCGATGAAGGTGACCTTGCGGTCCAGCACGGCGGGCAGGAAGAAGGAGTCCGAGAAGGAGAGGTGGTTGCTGGCGAGGATCGCCGGCCCCTCGGCGGGAATGTTCTCCAGCCCCTCCACCCAGGGCCGGAAGGCGAGCTTGAGCGAGCCTCCGATGGAGAACTTCATTGCGCCGTAGATCAACTCGGGTGCCTCCTGTTGTGCGTCGATCAGACCTTAACCCGTGCCGTTGACGCCCTCGCCCACGGCGGGCACCGGGGCGCGGACCGCAGGTGGGCCGCGCGGGGGTGCGCGGGGCGCGTGGGAAGGGGGTGAGGTGGGCCCGCGGGGCGGGGCGCGTGGTTCGTGGGGCCTCGGGCCGCCGGGGCGCTCGCATCGGTACGCGGTGGGGTGCGCGTGGTCCGTGCGCGGCCTGGGGCCGCCGGGGTGCCCGGCCGGGCTCCGGTGGGCGCGCGGTGGCGTGCGCGGGGCGTGCGGGGAGGGGGTCGGTGGGGCGGCGGCTCTGGTCGGTGTCATCGCGGTCGCGTACGGTGAGGTACGCCCCGGGCACGGCGTGCCCTGCCCGGTCGTTGCCCTCCCGGGTGGCCGTTCCTTCGGCCGCCCTTCCCGTGACCCGCATGCGAACGGAGACCCCCTGTGCCGGTGCTCCCCGGAGCCGAGCCGTTCCGCCACGAGGGCGGAGAGGTCGGCGTACTGCTCTGCCACGGCTTCACCGGTTCGCCGCAGTCGCTGCGCCCGTGGGCCCGCCATCTGGCCGACCGCGGGCTGACCGTGTCGCTGCCGCTGCTGCCGGGGCACGGCACCCGCTGGCAGGACATGCAGCTCACCGGCTGGCAGGACTGGTACGCGGAGGTGGACCGCGAGCTGCGGGCGCTGACCGCCCGGTGCGCCAAGGTCTTCGTCCTCGGGCTGTCCATGGGCGGGGCGCTGGCACTGCGGCTGGCCGCCAGGCACGGGGACGCGGTGGCGGGCGTGGCGGTGGTGAACCCGGCGAACAAGGTGCACGGTGCGGGGGTGCGGGTGCTGCCGGTGGTCCGCCACCTGGTGCCCTCGCAGCCCGGTCTGGTCGGGGACATCGCCAAGGAAGGCGTGCGGGAGCTGGGCTACGACCGGGTGCCGCTGCACGCGGCGTACTCGCTGGTGCGCTTCCTGCGCATGGTGGACACCGAGCTGCCGCAGGTCACCCAGCCGGTGCTGCTGATGCACAGCGCGGTGGACCATGTGGTGCCGCCGGTGGACTCGGCGCGGGTGCTCAGCCGGATCTCGTCGGTGGACGTGACCGAGGTGGTGCTGGAACAGAGCTACCACGTGGCCACGTTGGACCATGACGCGGAGCGGATCTTCGAGGAGAGTCACGCGTTCATCGGCCGGCTCGCTCCGGGCGCCGGCCCGACGGGGTCGCCGGCGGCGGCCCGGGGAGGGAGTACGTCCGGTGGCTGAGCAGCACGACGCGGACAAGCGCGACGAGCAGCCGTTCGACGAGGAGGCGGCCTGGGCCGCGATCGTGGCCGGCTACGGCGCCGAGCCGGCCGACCCGCCCGGCGCCAAGCCGTTCAAGCCGATCGAGGACCTGGCGCTGCCCGGCGACGAGGTCAACGGCGTCCCCGAGGGGCCGGCCCCCGAAGAGGAGAAGGACCCCGGGAAGGACCTCGGCAAGGACACCGGCAAGGCGGCGGACAAGCCGCTGGGCAGCTCGGTGGTCTTCGCCCCGGGGGTCGGCATGGCCGGCCCGCGGGACTACGAGGTGGCCGAGGCCAAGGAGGACGACCTCGGCGCGGGCGACGAGGGGCACTTCGTACCGCCGGAGCCGCCGCCGCTGCCGGAGAGCGACCCGGCGGCCCGGTTCGCCTGGCTCGGGGTGGTCGGCGGGCCGGTGCTGCTGCTGCTCGCCGCGGTCCTGGAGTGGGAGATGACCTGGTGGCTCACCACGGTGTGCGTCGGCGGGTTCCTGGGCGGGCTGGCGACCCTGGTGGCCCGGATGCGCCCCGGCGATGACGAGGAGGACGAGGACCCGGGTCGGGGTGCGGTGGTGTAGCCGCCGCTGGGAGCGTACGAGGGCGGGGAGGCGGATTGCCGCCGCTGGGACCCTACGGGGGGGGTCGGTGGTGTGGCGCCGTCGCTAGGACGGTACGGGGGCGGGGAGGCGGAGCGCGGCCAGCACGGGCAGATGGTCGGTGGCCGCGCGCAGGTCGGCGTCGCGCACGCCGGGCAGTCCGCGCGGCACCCCGCAGCCCAGCACCTCCACGCCCCCGGTGGTGAAGACCGCGTCGATGCGGCGGCGCGGGTCGTCCGGCGAGAAGGTCAGCTCGCCGCCCCAGGGCCTGGCCGTCCGGCAGTCGGTCAGCCCGGCCGCGAGGCGCTGGAAGGCGCGGCCGCCGGGCAGGTCGTTGATGTCCCCCGCCAGCACCCCGTACGGCACGTCCAGCGCGGCCAGCGCGTCCATGGCCAGCCCGGCCTGCTCGTACCGCTCGTCGGCGCGCAGGCTCAGGTGGACGCAGACCGCGCCGAGCCGGGCCCGGCCGAAGCGGACGACCGCGGTGGCCAGGCCCCGGCGGTGCTCGCCGAGAGTGAGCGGCAGCAGCACGTCCTCGGTGCGCTCCACGGTGGCGCGCAGGGAGCAGAGCAGCAGCGGCCCGGCGGCGGTGGCCCCGCCGGAGAGCACCATCAGCTCGCTCTTGGCGGCGAGCCGGGCGGCGTGCTTGCGCCAGCGGAAGAAGCGCGGCGCCTCCTGGACGAAGACCAGGTCGGGGGCGCAGGCGCGGATCACCCGGGCGAGCGCGTCCTCGTCGTCCCGCAGGGAGCGGACGTTGTAGCTGAGCACCCGGACGACGGCCGAACCGTCCGGCTCGGTGCGGGAGTTCGGCAGGTCGGTCAGCTCGGTGATCGGCATGGGGGCACGATACGACGGTGCCCGCCGCGTCCAGGTGAGGACGCGGCGGGCACGGGGTCGGCGGGGCGCCCGGGACCGGGCGGCCGAAGGGCGCGGACGCGGCCGGAAGGCGCGTACGGTACGGGCCTTCCGGCCGGGGTCCGCCGGAGGCGGGTGCTCAGCCCTGGCGGGCGAGGTCGGCGGCGCCGACCAGTCCGGCCTTGCCGCCGAGCTGGGCGGCGAGCACCTGGGCGTGCGGGCGCCACTGGCCGCCGATCAGCCAGCGCCGGAAGGACTTGCGGATGGGGCCGAGGACCAGCTCGCCCTCGTCGGAGACCCCGCCGCCGACGATGAACGCCGAGGGGTCGAAGAGCGAGGCCAGGTCGGCCAGGCCGGCGCCGGCCCAGCGGGCCAGCTCGCGGAAGGAGTCCACGGCGACCGGGCAGCCCTGCCGGGCGGCCTCGGAGACGTGCTTGCCCTGGATGCCGTCGGGGGTGCCGTCGCCCAGGCCGAGGAGGATGGACGCGTTCTCAGGCGTGGCGTTGGCGCGCTGCTTGGCGTAGCGGACCAGGGCGCGGCCGGAGGCGTACTGCTCCCAGCAGCCCTGGCTGCCGCAGCCGCACAGCAGGCCGTCCGGGACGACCCGGATGTGGCCGAACTCGGCGGCCACGCCGAACCGGCCGCGGCGCAGCTTGTTGCCGATGATGATGCCGCCGCCGAGACCGGTGCCGAGGGTGATGCAGATGACGTCGTCATGGCCCTTGCCGGCGCCGAAGCGGTACTCGCCCCAGGCGGCGGCGTTGGCGTCGTTCTCGACCACGACCGGCAGCCCGACGCGCTGCTCGACCTTGTCCTTCAGCGGCTCGTGCCGCCAGTCGATGTTGGGCGCGAAGAGCACGGTGGCGCGCTTGTCGTCCACGTACCCGGCCGCGCCGATGCCGACGGCCTCGACCTCGTACCCCTTGCCGGCCTCGGAGACGGCGTCGCAGATCGCGTCCACGATGCCCTCCGCGGTCTGCGGGGTGGGCACCCGGTGGATGTCGAGGATGCTGCCCTCCTCGTCGACCACTCCGGCCGCGATCTTGGTGCCGCCGATGTCGACGCCGATGGTGAGTCCCATGTGTCCCTCAGTTTTCGGTCGAGCCCCGCTACGGCCCACCGTACCCGAGGGCGGGTGCCGCCCCGTCAGCCCAGGGCGGGTTCCCGGGGGCGGTCAGTCGAGGTCGATGGGCTCGCCCGGTTCGGGGCCGTCGTCGTCGCGGCGGACCGGGCCGGGGCCGTCCTCACCGCGGCGCACCGGGCCGGGTCCGCGGTCGCCGGGGCGGGCGGGTCCGGGGTCGGCGTCCCGGTCCGGCCGGCCGGTGGCGGGGCCGGCGGTCCAGCGGCCCTCCTGGCCCTCGACGGCGGAGCGGTAGGCGGCCAGCAGCTCGTTGCCGGCGGCGGCGAGGTGGTCGAAGACCCGGGGGTTGCGCTCGATGACCGGCTCGACGGCGGCCTTGGCCTGGTCGGCGAAGTGCCGCAGAGCGCTCTGGGCGCCCGCGCCGAGCAGCGGGGTGCGCAGCGAGGCGACCTTGTCGGCGACCGCGTCGACCAGTTTGCGCAGCTCGTCGGCGGCGGCGCCGGGCGGCGGGGGGCTGGTCCCGCGGCGGCGGGCCTTCTCGGCGGCGAGGTCCTCGGCGCAGGCCTCGGCCCAGGCGTCGGCGTCGGGACGCTGGGTGGCATCGCTCATGGCGTACTCCTGCGGCGCGTTCTCCTGCGGCGTGGCGTGGCACCCGCGCGTGGTGCCCAGTGCTCGTCTGGCACTGACGGCGCACTGACGACGTTACCGCGAACCGGGCCCGGGCCGGTCGCCGCCGGACGGCCATACCGCGGGGTCGGGGGTGAAGCGGACGCGCAGCACCCCGTCGGCCAGCCCGGCCCCGGCGACGGTGCAGCGGCGCAGGGCGGCGGGCAGCTCCACGATCCGGCGGAACGGGCCGAGGCCGATCACCAGTTCGCCGCCGCGGCGGACCAGGCTCAGTCCGGGCTTGTCGGCGCCGGGCAGCGGGATGCGCCACACCAGGGTGCCATCGTCCTCCCGCAGGTCCTCGATCGTCCACTCCTCGGCGGGGGTGGCGGGCACCGGGTCGGGCGGGGGCGCCGGGAGGGCGTCCGGGGTCTCGGGCTCCGTCCCCAGGTGCGGGAGTTCGTGCACCGGCTCGGTGCCGAGCAGGGCGGGCAGCTCCTTGAGGGCGGTCTGCTGCCCGGCGGCCAGGGCGGTGAGGAGGGGGTCGGCGGAGGTGGTGGGCAGCACCCGGTTGGCGACGGCGGTGTCCAGGGCGATCCGGTGCAGGGCGAGCCCGGCGCGGGCGGTGCGCAGGGCGCGCAGCGCGGCCGGGGTGGGTTCGGCGACCAGCCGGACGCTGGTGGCCGGGGAGGCCAGCAGCTCCTGGACGGTGGCGAGGTCGGCGTCGCGCCGGGCCGCCGTCTCGTACAGCCAGGTCGAGGGGAGCGGGACGCCGGCGAGCCGGCCGAGCACCGGGCGCAGCGCGCGGGCGGCCTGCCGCTCCTGGGGCAGCAGCCGGCGCAGATAGCGGCGCAGCTGCTCGGGCAGGGCGAGCAGCGCGACGGCCTCGGGCAGCGGCGGCAGATCCACCACCAGCAGCTCGGGGGCGTCCTCGGCCTCCGCCGCGTCCCCGGACGGGGCTTCGTCGGCGGCCCGGACGGTATCCCCGGGGAGCGCGGGATCGGCGGCCTGGGCGGTGGCCTCGGGAAAGGTGACCCGGGCGGCCCGGGCGGCCTCGGCTTCGTCGGCGGCCCGGGCGGCCTCGGCCAGGGCGGCGAGCAGGGCGAAGGCGGTGGAGCCGGGCAGTTCGGTCAGCTCCTCGCTCGCCAGCGGGGTCGCGCCGAACAGGTCCAGGGCGGGTCCGCAGCGGCGCTGGAGGTCCAGGAACTCGGCGCGGAAGTGGGCGGCGGGCTCCAGCAGCCGTACGGCGGGCCCCCGGTCCGCCGCACCGAGGGCGGCGGCGGTCTCGGCGTCGGCGGTGATCAGCAGGGTGCGTACGCCGTCGGCGGCGGCCCGGGCGGCGGTCGCGGCCGCAACGGTGCTGCGCCCGGCGCCGCCGGGGCCGGTGACCAGGAGGGTGCGCATGATCGGCGGTCCGGGCCCGGGGCTCAGCGGTCGGTGGACTCGACGCGCTTCTTCAGCCCGGCCAGTGCCCGGTCGATGATGACCTTCTCGGCCTTGCGCTTGATCATGCCCAGCATCGGGATCTTGACGTCCACGGTGAGCTGGTAGGTGACCTCGGTGCGGGTGCCGCCGTCCAGCGGGGCGAGCCGGTAGGAGCCGTCCAGGGCGCGCAGCATCTGGGACTTGACCAGGGTCCAGCCCACCTCGTGCGCGCCGGTCCAGGTGTACGCGAGGGTGTGGTCGTCCTTGATGGCGCCGGCGTCCAGGAGCAGCCGGACCTGGCGGGCGCGGCCGGTGTCGTCCTTCTCCAGGACCTCGGCCTCCTTCACCTCGCCGGTCCACTCCGGGTAGCGGGCGAAGTCCGCGATCACGCCCATGACATCGGCCGGCGCCGCCTCGATCGTGATGCTGGAGCTGGTGTGTTCCGCCATCGCTGTGGCTCCTCCGTGGCGCCTTCTACGGGTATGTGCACTGCAGGCTATCGCGTGGCCGTGCCCGCTATCGCCGGGCACCGCTCACCGGCGCCGCCGTGGGGCGCCGCTCACCACTGGAGGGTGTAGGGGCGGCCGGTGGAGGCGAAGTGGCCGACGTTCACACACTCGGTGGCGCCGATCCGCATCCGCTGGGCCAGTGGCTGGTGGACATGGCCGAACAGGGCGTAGCGGGGGCGGGTGCGGTGGATGGCGTCGAGCAGGGCGCGGCTGCCGCGCTCGAAGCGGCGGGCGACGGTGTCGTAGGTGAGCTCGGGGACGTCGGGCGGGATATGGGTGCACAGCACGTCCACCTCGCCGAGCGCCTCCACCTTGGCCGCGTACTCCTCGTCGCTGATCTCGTAGGGCGTGCGCATCGGGGTGCGCAGTCCGCCGCCGACGAACCCGAGGACCAGGCCGCCCAGTTCGATCCGCTCACCGTCCAGGACGGTGGTGCCGGGCCCGGCGTGCTCGGGCCACAGGGCAGGGATGTCGACGTTGCCGTAGGTGGCGTAGGTGGGGGTGGGGAAGGCGGCGAACAGCTCCTTGTACTGGCGGCGCACCGCGTCCTCGATGGCGGCGGCCCGGTCGACGCCGAGCTCGGCCCAGAGGTCGGCGGCGAGGGTGCGGGCCTCGTCGAAGCGGCGGGCGGTGCGGAGCTTGACGATGCGGTCGGCGTTCTCGACGCCGAACAGGTCGGGGAAGATCCCGCGGCTGTGGTCGTGGTAGTCGAGGAAGAGGACCAGGTCGCCGAGGCAGATCAGGGCGTCGGCGCCCTCGCCGGCCCGGGCGAGGTCGCGGGCGTTGCCGTGGACGTCGCTGACCACATTCAGTCGCATGGCACCCCACCCTATGGCCCCGTCTCGCCGTGGTGGCGAGGGGCCGTCGGACCTGCGGTTACTTCTCGGTCGTCCACCTGGTGGACTACTGTGCGCGGAGCACCGAAGCCAGGGGTGTGACGCAGGGAACATCTGACCGGCGCCCCTATCCGGAACCGAGTACCGGTGGGTAACGTCCGGGCAGTCCAGTCGTGCCGGGGCGACTCCCACAGTGCCGTGGCGCCGGCGCCCGATGAGGAGCAGCAGTCTTGCGCGAGTTCAGCCTTCCGGCCCTGTACGAGGTCCCCGCGGACGGCAATCTGACCGATCTCATCCGCCGCAACGCCGCTCAGCACCCGGATACGGCCGTCCTGGGGCGCAAGGTGGAGGGCGGGTGGAGAGACGTCACCGCCGTCGAGTTCCTCGCCGAGGTACGGGCCGCCGCCAAGGGGCTGATCGCGGCGGGGGTGCGGCCCGGCGACCGGGTGGGGCTGATCTCCCGGACCCGCTACGAGTGGGTGCAGCTGGACTTCGCGATCTGGAGCGCGGGCGCGGTGACCGTGCCGGTGTACGAGACAAGCTCGCCGGAGCAGGTGCAGTGGATCCTCGGCGACTCGGGCGCGGTCGCGGTGATCGTGGAGAGCGAGGCGCACGCGGCGGCCGTGGAGTCGGTCCGCGGCGAGCTGCCGGAGCTGCGGCACGTCTGGCGGCTGGACGCGGCCGGGGTGGACGAGCTGGTCGCCGCCGGGGCCGAGGTCCCGGACGCGGCGGTGGACGAGGCCACCGCGGCGGCGAAGGCCGACGACATCGCCACCATCGTCTACACCTCGGGCACCACCGGCCGCCCCAAGGGCTGTGTGCTGAGCCACCGCAACTTCTTCGCCGAGTGCGGCAATGTGGTGGAGCGGCTGAAGCCGCTGTTCCGCACCGGCGAGTGCTCGGTGCTGCTCTTCCTGCCCGCCGCGCATGTCTTCGGGCGGCTGGTGGAGGTGGCCGCGGTGCTGGCGCCGATCCGGCTCGGCTGCGCCCCCGACATCAAGACCCTCACCGACGAGCTGGCCTCGTTCCAGCCGACCCTGATCCTGGGGGTGCCCCGGGTCTTCGAGAAGGTCTACAACGGCGCCCGGGCCAAGGCGCAGGCCGACGGCAAGGGCGCGATCTTCGACAAGGCGGCGGCCACCGCCATCGCGTACAGCCGGGCCCTCTCCACCCCCCAGGGCCCTTCGCTCGCCCTGAAGCTGAAGCACTTCGTCTTCGACAAGCTGGTGTACGGCAAGCTGCGCGCCGTCCTGGGCGGGCGCTGCGAGGCCGCGATCTCCGGCGGCGCGCCGCTCGGGGAGCGGCTGGGCCACTTCTACCGGGGCATCGGCTTCACGGTGCTGGAGGGGTACGGGCTGACGGAGACCTGCGCGGCCACCGCCTTCAACCCGTACGACCGTACGAAGATCGGCACGGTCGGCCAGCCGCTGCCGGGTTCGGTGGTGCGGATCGCCGACGACGGCGAGGTGCTGGTCCACGGGGAGCATGTCTTCAGCGGCTACTGGAAGAACGAGAAGGCCACCGCGGAGGCGCTGGCCGACGGCTGGTTCCACACCGGGGACATCGGCACCCTGGACGAGGACGGCTATCTCGCGATCACCGGGCGGAAGAAGGAGATCCTGGTGACCGCGGGCGGCAAGAACGTCGCCCCGGCGGTGATCGAGGACCGCATCCGGGGGCACGCCCTGGTCGCCGAGTGCATGGTGGTCGGCGACGGCCGCCCGTTCGTCGGCGCGCTGGTCACCCTGGACGAGGAGTTCCTGGCCCGCTGGGCCGCCGACCACGGCAAGCCGGCCGGCGCCACGGCCGCCTCGCTGCGGGAGGACCCGGAGCTGCTGGCCGAGGTGCAGCGGGCGGTGGACGACGGCAACGCGGCCGTCTCCAAGGCGGAGTCGGTGCGCAGCTTCCGGGTGCTGGCCCACCAGTTCACCGAGGAGGCCGGGCACATCACCCCGTCGCTGAAGCTGAAGCGGAACGTGGTGGCGAAGGACTTCGCCGACGAGATCGAGGCGATCTACGGGGCGTAGGCCGCGGGCGTACGAGGAGGGGGGCCGCCCTGGTGGGACCCCCCGGCCGGCAAGGTCTACGCGCACCCCTGGCGGGAGGTCCGGCTCACCG
>NZ_JBEYXH010000041.1:0-68580 GCF_040644755.1 Streptomyces sp. NPDC046887 | reverse complement strand
GGTTGGGGGGTCCAGTTCTGGGCGCCGGTGCCGTTGCAGGTCCAGAGTTGGATCCTGGTGCCGTCGGCGGTGTTGCCGCCGGAGACGTCCAGGCATTTGCCCAGGGCGCGCAGCGTGCCGTCGCCGGGGGCGGTCCAGCTTTGTGCGGGGACGCCGGCGCAGGTCCAGATCTGGGCCTGGGTGCCGTCGGCGGTGGCGCCGCCCGCGACGTCCAGGCACATCCCGTTCACGCCCTTGACCGGGCCGGTACGCGGACCGGGGCCCGGGCCCGTACCGGTCTTGATCCGGATGTCCCGGAAGGACACCTCGTCGCCCGCGCCGTGGTTCTGCAGCCCGATATGGCCCTGGCGCAGACTGCGCGCCGGATCGGTGTTGGTGAAGTCGTTGATCTTCCGTCCGTTGAGGAAGAGCTCCAGCCGCTCACCGGTCACCCTGATCTCATAGGTGTTCCACTCGCCGGGCGGGTTGAGCGCCGCGTCCCGGGCCGCCAGGTCGGCCGACTGGAAGCCGTACACCGCGCCGGTGGTCCGGTCGGCGGCGTCGGTGGCGTCGATCTGGATCTCGTAGCCGTTGTCCACCGCCGTCCACGGGTCGTCTGAGGCCGGGAAGCCGATGAACACCCCCGAGTTGTCGTCGCCGGCCATCCGCCAGTCCAGCTTGAGCGAGTAGTCGCCGGTGAACTCCCTTCCCGCGTACCAGAGCAGGCCCATCCCGCCCTGCGAGGTGAGGGTGCCATCGGCCAGCGAGAACGAGCCGGGCCCGGCCTGCCGCCAGCCGGTGGTGCCCGAGCCGTCGAACAGCGGGGTGTAACCGGTCTCCGGCCGGCAGTCGGCGTCCGTCATCCCCGCCGCCCAGCGCACCCCGCCCAGCAGATGCCGGCGGAACGCGGGCTCGGTGTACGACTCGTCGGTGTGGCCGCCGCCGGTGTAGAAGGCCCGGCCGCCCTCGTAGTCCTTGCACCAGGCGATCGGATGGTCGCCCGACATGTTGCCGCCGGTGTAGCTGGACTCGTCCAGCGAGGCCAGCACCCGGGCGGTGGTACGGGGATTGGTGCGGTAGTTGTACCACTCGTCGAACCGCTGCCAGGAGGTGCCCAGATGGGCGGTGGCGTCGTGCGCGCGGTTCTCCACCCGCACGGTGGCGTCCTGGTTGTGCGGGTGCGAGTGGAACAGCGCCCCCGCCAGCCCCGCGTAGAACGGCCAGTCGTACTCGGTGTCGGCGGCGGCGTGCACGCCCACATAACCGCCGCCGCCCCGGATGTACTGCTCGAACGCCGTCTGCTGGGTGCCGTTCAGCACGTCCCCGGTGGTGGAGACGAAGACCACGGCCCGGTACCGGGCCAGGTTGGCGGTGCTGAAGGCGGCCGCGTCCTCGGTGGCGTCCACGGTGAAGTGGTGGGCCGCGCCCAGTTCGCGCAGCGCGGTCAGCCCGTCGTCGATGGACGAGTGCCGGAAGCCCGCCGTCTTGGAGAAGGCGAGGACACGGTACGCGGGGTCGGCGGCGGCCACGGCCCGCTCGGTGACCGCCGGGGGTTCGACCGGCGCCGGTGCGGCCAGCGCGGGCGTGGCGGTGGCGCAGAGCAGCGCCCCGGCCAGCGCGCAGCCCGCCTTTCTCAGGATGCCGTACGTCATGGTGGTTCCTCCTCTCTCGCTCCGGCCCGCTAGGGCAGGGTCCATTTCTGGTTGGGGCCGGTGTGGCAGGTCCAGAGGTGGGTGCGGGTGCCGTTGTTCCAGGTGCCGCCTTCGGCGTCGAGGCACTTGCCGGATGGGGGGTTGCGGAGGGTGCCGTCGGGTTGGGGGGTCCAGTTCTGGGCGCCGGTGCCGTTGCAGGTCCAGAGTTGGATCCTGGTGCCGTCGGCGGTGTTGCCGCCGGAGACGTCCAGGCACTTGCCCAGGGCGCGCAGCGTGCCGTCGCCGGGGACGGTCCAGCTCTGTGCGGGGACGCCCGCGCAGGTCCAGATCTGGGCCTGGGTGCCGTCGGCGGTGGCGCCGCCCGCGACGTCCAGGCACATCCCGTTCACGCCCTTGACCGGGCCGGTACGCGGACCGGGGTCCGGGCCCGTACCGGTGGTGAAGTGGAAGTCGTCCACATCGAACAGCGCCCCGGCGCCGCCCTTGAAGACCAGGTGGAGCGTGGTCGTCCCGGCCGGCCGGTCGGCCAGCGCGGTGCTCACGTCCTGGAAGTTCTCCCAGCCGCCGGTCACCGGCACGGTGGCGGTGCCCAGCAGGGTGCCGGTCGCCGAGCCCGCCCGCACCTCCAGGGTGCCGCCGGCGCCGCCGGAGGAGACCCGGGCGGTGAACCGGGTGGCGTCGTCCAGCGCGTACGGGGTGAAGGACACCCAGTCGCCGCTGTGGATGTCGCCGACCGTCTTCCCGCCGTGTGCCGCCGCCTTGCTGATCACCGAGACGCCGGAGGCGTTGCCGTAGTGCTCACCCTGGCGGTGGCTGGGCTGGGAGATGTTCTGGTCGTGGGTGGTCAACGCGGGCTGCCCGTTCGCGCCCTTGTCGGTGTACTCCGCGTCCCAGACGCCGAAGATGTTGGCGTTCGGGTCGTGCTCGCCGTCCGCGATGGTCTGCACGGTGCCGGAGCAGCCGTTGGCGGAGGTCTGCGGGTGGCCGTGGCTGTCATGGCCCAGGATGAAGGTCACCTTCACCTTGGAGCAGTCGATCGCCCCGTCCTCCGGGTCGCTCACCCTCACCCGGAACGGCACGGCCGCGCCCGGGTCGATGATCCGCCCCTCGATCGGCAGTTCCAGGGTCACCGTCGGGGCGGTGTTGCCGACGGTGATCCGCACCGAGGCGGTGGCCGTCTTGTTCGTCGGGTCGGTGACCGTCAGCTCCGCGGTGTACTGGCCGTTGGCGGTGTAGGTGTGGGACGGGTCGGCGGCGGTCGAGGTCGCCCCGTCGCCGAACTTCCAGGCGTGGCGCAGCGCTCCGCCGTCCGGGTCGGTGCTGCCGGCCGAGGAGAAGGCGACCGTCAGCGGCGCCTTGCCGGAGGTGCGGTCCGCCGTGGCCTGGGCGACCGGGGAGCGGCCGTCCACCAGGTGCTCGATGCGGTAGAGCGCCGAGTTCTCGTCACCGTTGAAGTAGCCGGTGCCGTAGTCCAGGACGTACAGCGCCCCGTCCGGGCCGAAGGCCATGTCCATCACCTGGGTGCCGGTCCAGGGGAAGGCGTTGATGGACCGTACGGTGCCGTCGGCCCCCTGGGCGATCCGCTTGATCCAGCGGCGGCCGAACTCGCCCGCGAAGAAGTCGCCGTCGTAGGACTGCGGGAACTTCACGGTGGATTGGTTGTTCGGGTCGTAGCGGTAGACCGGTCCGCCCATCGGGGACTCCGAGCCGCCGCCGAACTCCGGTACGGAGGAGCCGTCGTAGGGGATCCAGGCCGGCTGCGCCGGGGGCAGGTCGGTCAGCCCGGTGTTGCGCGGGGAGGTGTTCTTCGGCGCGTCGCAGTCGAACGTCGCGCCCACCGTGCCGTTCGCGAAGTCCCAGTCCGTGTAGGCGTCGTTCCGCCCGGTGCAGTACGGCCAGCCGTAGTTGCCGGCCTTGGTGATCCGGTTGAACTCCACCTGCCCGGCGGGGCCGCGGGCCGGGCTCGCGGTGCCGGCGTCCGGGCCGTAGTCGCCGAGGTAGACGGTGCCGGTGGGCTTGTCCACGCTCATCCGGAACGGGTTGCGGAAGCCCATGGCGTAGATCTCGGGCCGGGTCCTCGCGGTGCCGGGGGCGAACAGGTTCCCGGCCGGGACGGTGTACGAGCCGTCGGCGTTGACCTTGATCCGCAGCACCTTGCCCCGCAGGTCGTTGGTGTTGCCCGAGGAGCGCTGGGCGTCGTACGCCGGGTTGCGGGAGGGGCGTTCGTCGATCGGGGTGTAGCCGTCGGAGGCGAACGGGTTGGAGTCGTCGCCGGTGGAGAGGTAGAGGTTTCCCTGGGCGTCGAAGTCGATGTCGCCGCCGACATGGCAGCAGATGCCCCGGGAGGCGGGGACGTCCAGGACCTTCTTCTCGCCGGCGAGGTCCAGGGTGCCATCGGCCTTCAGGGTGAAGCGCGAGAGCCGGTTCACCCCGTCGAACGGGGCGAAGTCGGCGGCCGTTCCGTCGCCGGGGGCGTCGCCCGCCGGGGTGGCCAGCTTGGGCGCGTAGTAGAGGAACACCTGCCGGTTGGTGGCGAATCCGGGGTCCACCCCGACGCCCTGGAGGCCCTCCTCGTCATGGCTGTAGACGTCCAGTTTCCCGGACACCCTGGTGGTGCCGGCCGCGTCGGTCAGCCGCAGGGTGCCGTCCCGCGAGGTGTGCAGCACGGAGCGGTCGGGGAGCACCGCCATGGTCATCGGCTCGCCGGTCTCGGCCACCCCCTTGGCGAGGGTGACCTGCTGGAACTCCTCGGCCGCGGCGGGGGCGCGGGGGGCGGGCGCGTGGGTGGTGGCGTGGGCGGGGGCGGCCATCAGCCCGGTGGCGAGTGCCGCGGTGATGAGCAGGGCTCGGGCCCGTCGGGGCCGGGACGGTCGTGTGCGCACGTGGGTTCTCCCGGAGCGGTGGGGAAACCGAACGGGCCCGGGAACCGGGTCCGCCGGGGGAGCACAAGGCGCGCGCCGTCGCGCCGTGGCGCACCGGTCACGGGCTCATGACCGGTGTGTTGCAAGGAAGTTAGCGGGCCTGGTCCGGCCGCGTAACCCCTTTCGCGCCGCCATTCGCAACTTCTTCCCGCGTCAGGACAAAGCCGTCCGCCCAGCGGACACCGCCCTGGCGGGGAATCCGGGAAACGCCGGGAAACGCCGGACCGGCGGCCCGCTTCGCGCGGACCGCCGGTCGCCGGTCGGATGGTGCGGCCGGTCGGTCAGCCGGTCTCTCGATCGGCTGCTCGGCCAGGCGTGCGACAGGTCGTCGGGCCGGTCAGAAGATGCTCACCCCGTAGGCGCTCAGCGCCTCGGTGACCGGCTGGAAGAACGTGGTGCCGCCGGAGCTGCAGTTGCCGCTGCCGCCCGAGGTCAGCCCCAGCGCGGTGCTGCCCGAGAACAGCGCGCCACCGCTGTCGCCGGGCTCGGCGCAGACGTTGGTCTGGATCATGCCGTAGACGACCTGCCCGCTGCCGTAGTTGACGGTGGCGTTGAGGCCGGTCACCGTGCCGCCGCGCAGCCCGGTGGTGCTGCCGCTGCGCTGCACCGACTGGCCCACCGAGGCGTTGCCGGCCGAGGTGATGTCCCGGTAGCTGCCGTTGTACAGATACACCCGGCCGTCCGCCGCCGAGGCGTTGGAGTGCCGGATGATGCCGTAGTCGTTGGTCGGGAAGCTGGTCCCGGTACGGGTGCCGAGCACCGTGGTCCGGCCGGAGTTGGTGTACCAGGTGGAGGCGCTGTTGGTGCAGTGGCCGGCCGTCAGGGCGTAGTAGGTGCTGCCGCTGCGCACATTGAAGCCCAGCGAGCAGCGGCTGCCGCTGGAGTAGATCGCCTCGCCGCCGGCGATGAGCTTGCTGAACCTGCCCGGGGTGCGGTTGATCCGCACGGCGCCGGCCCGGTCGCCCGCGGCCGCCTTGATCTCGGCCAGTTCGGCCGCCGAGACCGTGGAGTCGGCGGTGACGACCAGCTTGCCGCTCTCGGCGTCGGTGTACCACGCGGTGCCGGCCACGTCGGCGGCCAGGACCGCCTCGCTCGCCTGGGCCAGCTGGGCGCCGGTCATCCGGACGTCCGGGGTCGGCTGGGCGCCGGCGCTGGGGACGGCCAGCGTGGACGCGGCCACCAGGGCGGCGGCCACGGCGGTCGTCCGGATGCCTCTGGTGGAGCCGTCGAAGGGGGTGAAGCGCGTGAAGTTCACTGCGTCCTCCGTGGGGGTTCCATGGCCCGCTGGGTGGGCGGGCCGTGCGGAGCGCCGGCGGACGGGCCTCATGGCGGGTGCGGTCGCCATGCGCCTGTCAATCGACGCAAGGGGAATCCTGGAGTCCGCTCGCGGGTGCGGCAAGCGCCTCTTTCGGTCGCGCTACGCGCGTACGCCGCCCCGGCCGCCCGCCCGGGCCCGGGCGGCGTCGGCGGCGGGGCCGGAGCACCCGGTGGCGTGCGCCCCCTCACGGCGTGCCGGCCCGGGCCGCACCCGGCGCCCCCGGATCCGCGCGCCGGACGGCGGGACCCGCCCGGTACGCCACCGGAAGCGGAAGCCGTCATGCCGGTCGGGTAGCGGTTGAGCAGTGCGTGCGCCGTCCCGGACCCCGGGCCGCCGCCCGCCGTCCCGCCCGTACCCGCACGGCCCCGCCCCTCCCGTTCCGGCGCCCCCAGGGCGCCCCGCCCGCCGCACGGTACGGGGCCCGGCCCGCCGCCGCCGCGCCCATCGGTGCTCCCTCGGCCCGTACCGCCTCCGGGCGGGCGCACCGGCACCGGCGGCCGCGAATTGCGGGGAATCCCTCCGTTCGCCCTCCGGCCGGAGCTGTCCGAATACCGCTCCTTACCCCCACCGAAGGGCTGCCGCCGGGGTGGGTGGTGTGGAACGGGACGGACGAGGAATCCGGTATGAACGGGCCGAAAGGGGCCCCAGGGTGGACCCGGGCCCGGGCGCCACCGGCACCGACGAACGAGGAGAGCGATGAACCACCGCGACCGGCATCCGGACACCGCCGCCGACGAGGTCCTGCACGAGTTCGAGGAGGCGGAGCTGGACGTGGACGACGACCGCGAGGCCGCCCACGACAAGGAGGCCGCGGACGCCATGCGCCCCGGCCCGAACAGCCAGGAGTCGGTGCAGAACGACGCCCACCGGGAGCCGGGGGACCGCTGAGCCGTCACCGCAGCCCCACCGGCGCGGCCGTGGCCCGGCCGCTACGCCGCGGTCTGGGAGGCGGCGGCGCCGGGGGCGAGGTCGGCCAGGGTGAGGGGGCGGGTCGGAGGGTCCGGGAGGGCGATCCGGCGGCTGACCGCGAGGTCCGGTCCCGCGTGCAGCAGCTCCCCGGGCTCCAGCAGCCGCCAGCCCGGGTTGTCGTCCATCCGCTCGCTCGCCACCACCACCGCGGGCACCCCGGCCAGCTCGCCGGAGTGGACCCGCATCCGGCCCCGCTCCCCGCTGTGGTCCAGATGGCGGTCGCCGTGGTGGCCGCCGGGCCCGCGCTCCAGCACGTACAGCCGGTGGGTGTCCGGGTAGCGCAGCGCCCACAACTCGTGCGGGGTGGTCAGCACCAGGTTGAGCGCGAACACCGGCAGCCGTTCGGCGATCCAGCGGGCCGCCGACTCGATGCCCCGGCCGACGTCCCCGCCGTTCGCCCGGACCTCCTTGGTGATCAGGGCGAAGAAGCGCTCCGAGTCGGTGTCCCCGGCCACCAGCGCGCGCTCCGGCCCGAGACGGGCGTCGATCTCCCGCTCCTCCCCGATGACGCCGTTGTGCGCGAAGAGCCGTCCGTCCTGGAGGAACGGGTGGGTGTTGCGGGCCTCCAGCCGCCCGGTGGAGGCGTACCGGACATGCGCGAGGAACGTCGCCGAGCGCACCCGGCGCGCCTCCTCGGCGAACGACCGGTCCCGGTACGCGGCGAGCGGCGCCCGGTCCACCGACGGCGTACCGTCGCCGCCGAACCAGCCGAGACCGGTCCCGTCCGGGTCCCGGTGGCTCTGGTCGCGCAGGCTGTCGGGCGCGTCCAGCAGCCAGAAGGTGGCATGGGTGCGGTGCGGGGCGCTGCTCAGGCCGAACAACCGGCACATGGGGTCTCCTCGGGGGGTGTCGTCAGGGTTCAGTGGCGGCCGGCCCGCCGGGGGTTCCTCGTCTCGGCGCCGTGGGCGAACCCGCCCGCGTCCTCGGCGCTGCGCTGGGGCGCGTGCTGCCGCTCCAGCCGCTCCAGCACCCGGCGCAGGTCCTCCAGGAGCAGGTCGGCCAGGTCGTGCCCGAAGCCGTTGCGGACCACGATCCGCAGCACCGCCAGGTCCTCCCGGTCCTTGGGGAAGGTGTACGCCGGGACCAGCCAGCCGCGTTCCCGCAGGGCGGCGGAGAGGTCGAACACGCTGTAGGCGTCCACGCCCTCCTTCACCCGGAACGCGAACACCGGGGCCTCGCTCCCGTCGGTCAGCAGCTCGAACGCGCCCAGCTCGGCGATCCGGGCGGCCAGCCGGGTCGCCACGTCCCGGCAGGTCCGCTGGACCCGCCGGTACCCCTCCATCCCGAGGCGTAGGAAGGTGTAGTACTGCGCCACCACCTGGGCGCCCGGGCGGGAGAAGTTCAGCGCGAAAGTGGGCATGTCCCCGCCCAGGTAGTTGACGTGGAAGACCAGGTCGTCGGGGAGTGCCTCGGCGTCCCGCCACAGCGCCCAGCCCACGCCCGGCATCACCAGCCCGTACTTGTGCCCGGAGGTGTTGATGGAGGCCACCCGGCGCACCCGGAAGTCCCACTCCAGTTCCGGGTCGAGGAAGGGCGCGATCATGGCGCCCGAGGCGCCGTCCACATGGACCGGGACATCGACGCCGGTGCGCTCCTGGAGCTCGTCCAGCGCCGCCGCGATCGTGGCCACCGGCTCGTAGCTGCCGTCGAAGGTGGAGCCGAGCACCGCGACCACCCCGATGGTGTTCTCGTCGCAGTGCGGGACGGCCGTCTCGGCGGTCAGGTGGTAGCGGTCGCCCTCCAGCGGGACGTAGCGCGGCTCCACCTCGAAGTACTCGGCGAACTTCTCCCAGCAGATCTGCACATTGGCGCCCATCACCAGGTTGGGCCGGTCCGCCGGCTTCCCCTCGGCCCGGCGCCGCTGCTGCCAGCGCCGCTTCAGCGCCAGCCCGGCGAGCATCGCGGCCTCACTGGAACCGGTGGTCGAGCAGCCGATCACATGGCGCGGGTCCTCCGCGTGCCAGAGCCGGGCCAGCATGTGCACACAGCGCAGCTCCAGCTCGGCGGTCTGCGGGTACTCGTCCTTGTCGATCATGTTCTTGTCCGCGCACTCCGCCATCAGCCGCAGCGCGTGCGGGTCGGCCCAGGTGGTCACGAACGTGGCGAGGTTCAGCCGGGCGTTGCCGTCCAGCATCAGCTCGTCGTGCACCAGCTGGTACGCCGTGTCCGGCTCCATCGGCCCCTCGGGCAGGGCGTAGCGCGGGACCGAGACGGGCTCCCGGCTGAAGATCGGGTTCAGCTCCACATCGCGGCTCGTCCGCGCGTCCCCGCGGCCATGGTTGAGGGCCATCACTCGACGTCCTTCCACGCGTACGGCGGCCTCGGCGGATGCCCGGCGCCCCCCAGCGGCCTTCCCCCCGCCGCCCCGCCTTCCGCGGCCGCCGGCCATTCCCGCCGCCAATGGCCCACACCCGGGCCGCCCGGCGGCCTCCGGTCGGCGCAGCGCACCCGGCGGCGGGCGGACGGCGACCGGGCACCCCGGCCCCCGTCCGCCCGGGGCGGCTCAGCGGGTGCGCATCCCGTCCAGCGCCCGCAGGTCGCCCTCGCCCAGTGCCCGGCCGGCGGTGTGCCCGTTCCCCGCGGCGCCGGTGTTCCCGTACGACTGGGTGGAGAAGTTGCCGTTCTGGGTGCGCACCTCCCCGTCCCCGACCGCCGCCGCCACCGGGGCCGCTGCGCCCACCACCGCCGCGGCCAGCCCCGCCGCCGCGAGAACCCTCTTCAGCATGTGTCCGTCCTTCTGTCCCGGGCCGCCGGGTCCGCCCGGCCGGCCGCTGTCCGTGCACCCGGCGGGACGGCGCCCACCGGATCTGCCGGTTTCCCCAACGGCGCCGCGCCGCGGGACGTACGCCGGATTCACCCGTTCGCACCCCTTTCCGGCTCCCCGGCCCCGGCGCCCCGCCCGCTCGCTCGGCGGGGCAGGCATGAACGGCACGCCGTCGGGCACCCGCTCCCCAGGCCCCGCCGCGTTCCCCCGTCGCGGCGGGGCCCCATCCGTCCCTTTCACCGGGCCCGCGCGCACCCGCCGGGCCGGCCTCCGGTGTCCGCCGCGCCCCCGGCCGCCGGGGTGGCGCGGGTGGCGGGCAGGGGGCACGGTGACCGTAGGAGAGGAGCGGTCATGGGCGGCACGCAGGACGGTCCCGCCGACCGCGGCGGGGCGGGCGGAGTCGGGGCGGTGACCCCCGGCCCGGCGGGCGGGCTGCTCGATGTGCTCGGCCTCGGTGCCGTCGTCGTCGACGCCGAGGGCCTGATCGTGCTGTGGAGCCCGCAGGCCGAGGGGCTCTTCGGCTACCGCGCCGAGGAGGCACTGGGCCGCTCGGCGGTCAAGCTGATGGTGGCCGAGGAGCACCGCGACGAGGTGCTCGCCCTCTTCGCCCAGGTGATGGGCAGCGGCGACCTGTGGGCCGGGGAGTTCCCGGTACGGGTCAAGGACGGCTCCAGCCGGCTGCTGGAGTTCCGCAACGTCCGGCTGACGGATGTGCGCGGGGACTACTTCGCGCTGGGCCTGTTCACCGAGCAGACCGCGCTGCGCCGGGTGGAACGGGACCTCGCCCTCTCCGTACGGCTGGTGGAGCAGTCGCCCATCGGCCTGGCCGTCCTCGACACCGGCCTGCGCTACGTGGCGGTCAACGCGGCCCTCGAACGGCTGCACGGGGTCCCGGCCGACCGGCTGGTGGGCCGCCTGATCGGCGAGGTCTGGCCCTCTTCGGTGATCGACGACACCGTGGAGGCGAACATCCGCGGGGTGCTGGCCACCGGCGCCCCGCTGCTGGACCGCCGGATCGTGGTCCGCCCGCCCGGAGCACCGGCCGGGGCCGACGACCGCGCCTGGTCGGTGTCGCTGTACCGGCTGGACGACGTCGGCGGCCGGGTCCTCGGCGTCGCCGTCTCCGTGATCGACGTCACCGACCGCTACCGCGCCACCCGGGAGGCCGACCGGGCCCGCGACCGGCTGACCCTGGTCGCCGACGCCTCGGTGCGCATCGGCACCACTCTCGACCTGGAGCAGACCGCCCGCGAACTGGCCGGGGTCGCGGTGCCGGAACTCGCCGACGTGGCCGCCGTCGACGTCCTGGACGCCGTGCTGGAGGGGCGCCCGGCCCGGCTGGAGGACGACGGGCCGGCCGTCATCCGCGCGCTCGCCGTCGCCGCCGCGTACCCCACCGTGGCGGTGGAGGCCGCCGACCGGCCGGGGGCGCCCGCCCACTACGGCGCCGACCGGCTGGTCACCCGCTGTGTGCGCAGCGCCCGCCCGGTGCTGGTCGCCGAGGTGGACGCCGACGACCTCACCCGGATCGCCCGCGACGACAAGGCCGTGGCGCTGCTCGCCGAGGCCGGCGTCCACTCCTACCTGGCCGTACCGCTGATCGCCCGCGGCGAGGTGCTCGGCGCGCTCGACCTCAAACGCGCCCGCAACGAACTGCCCTTCACCGAGGACGACGTGGTGCTGGCGAGCGAGCTGGCCGCCCGGGCCGCCGTCTGCATCGACAACGCCCGCCTCTACCGCCAGATGCGCGACACCGCCCTCACCCTCCAGCGCAGCCTGCTGCCCGAACCGCCCCGCGGCCTCGCCGGACTCCAG
Source organism: Streptomyces sp. NPDC046887 (assembly GCF_040644755.1). Classification (NCBI taxonomy): domain Bacteria; kingdom Bacillati; phylum Actinomycetota; class Actinomycetes; order Kitasatosporales; family Streptomycetaceae; genus Streptomyces; species Streptomyces sp. NPDC046887. The sequence continues at coordinate 57,162 of NZ_JBEYXH010000041.1, read as the reverse complement.
GTCGCCTCCCGCTACCAGCCGGCCGGCGCGGGCAGCGAGGTCGGCGGCGACTGGTTCGACGTCATCCCGCTGGAGGGCCGCCGCACCGCGCTGGTGGTCGGGGACGTGATGGGCAGCGGCATCAACGCGGCCACCACCATGGGACGGCTGCGCACCGCCACCCAGACCCTGGCGCGGCTCGCGCTGGAGCCGGCCGAGCTGCTGCGCCATCTCGACGAGATCACCAGCGGCCTCGAACCCTCCCTCGCCACCTGTGTGTACGCGGTCTACGACCCGGCCGCCGGCCGGGCCTGCGTCGCCACCGCCGGGCACCCGCCGCCGGTGCTGATCCGCGCGGGCGAACGTCCCCGGCTGCTGGACCTGCCGGTCGGGCCCCCGCTGGGCGTGGGCGGCGTCCCGTTCGACTCGGCCTCGGTCGCCCTCGGCCCCGGCGACCGGCTCGTCCTCTACACCGACGGCCTGGTGGAGACCCGCGACCAGGACATCGACACCCGGTTGGAGGCCCTGCTCACCCTGCTCGCCGACGAGGGCGACGCCTCCCTGGAGACCACCTGCGACCGCCTGCTGCGCGAACTGCGCCACCCCGCCAACCACGACGACGTCGCCCTGCTGCTGGCCCGGGTCGAACCGTAGAACCGGGAACCGGCCCCCGGCCTGGCCGGTTCCCGGTTTCCTCCGCGGGCGGGCCCGCCTAACCTCGGGAGGCATGGTGCATGTACTGGGGAGCAGGATCCTGTTGAGCCCCCGCGACCCGGAGCGGTCGCGGGACTTCTACGGCCGGGTACTCGGCCTCGCCGTCTACCGGGAGTTCGGCACCGGACCGGAGCGGGGCACCGTCTACTTCCTGGGCGGCGGCTTCCTGGAGGTCTCCGGCCGCTCCGAGGAACCGCCCTCGCCGAGCCTGCGGCTCTGGGTCCAGGTGGACGACGCCCAGGCCGCCTACGAGGAGCTGCGCGAGCGCGGCGCGGAGGTGGTGCGGCCGCCGAAGAAGGAGCCCTGGGGACTCATCGAGATGTGGCTCAGCGACCCGGACGGTGTGCGGATCGCCGTGGTGGAGGTCCCCGAGGACCACCCGCTGCGCTACCGGCCCTGAGCCGGGGCCGCGGCGGCCCCCGGCGCCCCCGGGTGCTCCAGGAAGGCGTGCAGCGCGGCCGACGCGGCCAGGCAGCGCAGGCTCCGCCGGGTCACCTCGCGGTCCCGGCGGCCCAGTTCGGCCAGCACCCGGTCCGGGCTGCCGGTCTCCCGCAGCTCGGCCAGGACCGCCTCGATGGTGGCCAGCGGGTGGTGCGCCCGCCGCAACAGCGCCACCACCCGGGCCGCGTGCAGCTCGGTCCGGCCGTAGCGCCGGTAGCCGGTGCCCGCCTCGCGCTCCGGCCGCAGCAGCCCCCGCGCCTCCCACAACCGCAGCACCGGCGGGCGCACCCCGACCGTCCGGGCCGCCTCGCCGATCCGCAGCGGGCGGCGCCCGGCCACCGGCTCCACCGGGCCGTCCGCCAGCACATCGCTCAGCGCGGTGTGCAGCGCGGCCAGCTCCGCGCGCTCCCGGTCCAGCGCGGCATGCCCCCCGTCCAGCGCGGCCAGCGCCGCCTCCAGGTCGCCGGAGTGCACCGCCCGCATCACCGTGCGCGCGATGGGCCACCCGTATCCGGCCGCCACCTCCCGCAGCGCCGTCAGCGCCGCCCGATGCGCCTCGGTGAAGACCCGGTACCCGCCCGCGCTGCGCCCCGCGGGCGGCAGCAGCCCGTCGTCGGCGTAGCCGCGGATCCGCTGCGCCGACACCCCCGCCGACCGCGCCAGGTCGCCGACCCGCAGCCCGTCCGCCACGACCGCCTCCGTCCACTCCGGGGCGCCGCCCGATCCGCGGCGCCCGTCTCTTCCGGCAGGGTTGAGACATAACGGACACCCTTCGCCGTCATTCCGCGGCCCGCCTCGGCCAACCCTCCCATAGCGCTTCAATGAAACAATGAATACCGAGGCCGGCGGCCCGAGTTGGGGTCATGATCGAGGACGGCCGAGACATCTGCTCGACCAGGAGGCGGCAAGAGTGAAGTTCGTACTGGAAGTCACCATCGACAAGGGGAAGACCGCCGAGGACACCGTGGGGGAGCTGGGCCGCATCCTGCGCTACTGGGGCGGCAACCTCGGCCACTACGAGCTGAAGCCCGGCGACGGGTCCGCGGTCTACGACTCGGACTACCAGGAGGTCGGCCAGTGGCGCATCGACGACGGGGACGCCTCCTGACCCGCGGGAACCGGGCCGGCTCCTGACCCGGAGCCCCGGTCCCGGGAGGTGCGGGGAGGTGCCGGGGCCGGCCGGGGGGCCGGCTCCGGCAGGTGCCCGGCCGGGGGCCGGCACCAGGGGTCGAACGGCCTCCGAACGGCCGGACCCGAATGATCGTTTTCCGTCGGTCCGGTCCGAAAGTGATCGGCTTGGTGGTGAACTGTGCAGGAATGGTGGCGTCTTGCGGCCGGAGGGGAGACGCGCCCCGGCGAAAGGGGAGGGCGGGTTGTCGGTGGCGCGGTAAGTGCGGGATGGTGGTCCGGAACCTGACTTCCGACGGAAGGTGAAGAGGCCCGCCCCGGGCGGCCTCGGGACCATGACGACTTTCGAAGGCGCCTCGCGCCAGCCGCAGGGCCTGGTGCGACACGTGGGTGCCTCGTGGATGCAGGCGCCCTACCCCGCCCTGGTCGCCGACGCCTCCGGCGGTGTCGTGGAGGCGAACGCGGCGGCCACCCACCTCTTCCCCGGCGCGGTCAGCGGCGCCTGGCTGGACCATGTGGTGCCCGGCTGGCTCGCCGACGCGCACCGCAGGGCCGGCGAGGAGGGCCAACCGCCCCGCCCCGTCCGCGGCCGCCACGACGACCTCACCCTGGAGGCCCACCCCACCGTCGGCGCCGACGGCGACATCGTGTGGTGGCTGGTCGACGACACCGACCGGCTGCTCGCCGAGACCGCGCTGCGCAGCGAACGCGAGCGCACCGCCTTCCTCGCCGACGCCTCCAGCCGGCTGCTCGCCTCGCTGAACGTGCCGCGCTGCATGGAGGTGGCGGTACAGCTGGCCGCCTCCCATCTGGCCGACGCCGCCCTGCTGGTCATGCCCGCCGCCGGGCGGCGCCACCCGATCGCCGCCAGCGTGGGCGGCGCCCCCGCCGTGCACAGCAGCGTCCGGATCGACCCGTCCGCCGTCACCGGACTCAGCGAGGCCCTCCAGGGCTTCCCGCCCGTCCCCTCCCGCTGGATCGACCCCGCGACGCTCCCGGACTGGGCCGTCCCGGAGGGCTTCGACGGACCGGCCGGCTCGGTCGTGGTCACCCCGCTGCCCGGGCACGGCATCCCCGCCGGGGCGCTGATCCTGCTCCGCCGCGGCGACCACGCCGCCTTCGACGTCTCCGAGGAGGTCTTCGCCCGGGTCTTCGCCGCCCGGGCCGGCGCCGCGCTGTCCGCCGCCCGGATGTACGCCGAGCAGGCCGGCATCACCGCCACGCTGATGGTCGAGCTGCTGCCGCCCAAGCTCCACCCGGTGCGGGGCGTGGAGTACGCCGGCGGCTATCGCGCCTCCCGCGACACCGAGCGGATCGGCGGCGACTTCTACGACGTCCACCCCGGCGCCGGACCCGACCAGGAGACCCTCGCCGTCCTCGGCGACGTCTGCGGCAAGGGGCTGGACGCCGCCGTCCTCACCGGCAAGATCCGCAACACCCTGCAGGCCCTGCTGCCCCTCGCCGAGGACCACGAGAAGCTGCTGCGCCTGCTCAACGGGACGCTGCTGACCGGCCGGCACACCCGCTACGCCACCCTGGTGCTGGCCTCCGTACGGCGCGAGGGCCGCGTCACCCGCCTCCGCCTCACCAGCGCCGGCCACCCCCGTCCGCTGATCGTCCGGCGCAGCGGCGAGGTCGAGGAGGCCGACACCGCCGGCACCCTGATCGGGGCCCTGCCCGACGTCCACGCCCGCACCGCCGAGGTCCGGCTCCAGCCGGGCGAGGCCTGCCTGCTGTACACCGACGGCATCACCGAGGCCAAGGGCGGCCCGCTGGGCGACGTCCGGTTCGGCACCCGCCGGCTGCGCGAGGCGGTCGCCGACTGCGCGGGCATGCCGGCCGAAGCCGTGGTCGAACGGGTGCAGATGCTCGCCTCGGAGTGGGTCGGCGGCCGGCCGCACGACGACATGGCCGTGCTCGCGATCTCCGTACCGCACTCCACCCATCTGACAGCGGTGGACGGCCGTACTCCGGGCAGGTACACCACATGACCCAAGCCCTCGACCCCCCGGAGGACGCCGCGCCCCCGGCGCCCGCCGCCGTCCGCCCGCCGGGCCCGGACAGCCTGGAGGCGGCCCGCCGCGAGCTGTGGCACGCCGTGCGCGACCGCGACGAGCAGCGCGCCGCACGGTCCGTCTTCGACCTCCTCGACACGGGCGCCGACGCCGAGGACGTCCTCCTCGGCGTCATCGCCCGGGTGCAGTTCACGGTGGGCGAGGAGTGGGCCGCCGGCCGCCTCACCGTCGCCGCCGAGCACGCGGCGACCGCCATCCACGACCGCATCATCGCCGCCATGTCGCACCGGGAGGCCGAGGCCCGCCCGGCCGGCGCCGCCCCCGCGGCCACGGTGACCGTCGCCTGCGTGGACGGCGAGTGGCACTCGCTGCCCGCCCGCATCCTGGCCGAGGTGCTGCGACTGCGCGGCCACCGGGTGGACTTCCTCGGCGCCCAGGTGCCCACCCCGCACCTGGTGGCCCATCTGCACCACACGGCGCCCGCCGCCGTCGCACTCTCCTCCTCCATCCCGACCAGGCTGCCGGCCGCGCACGCGGCCATCACCGCCGTGCAGGCCACCGGCATCCCCGTCCTCGCCGGCGGAGCGGCCTTCGGACCGGACGGCCGCTACGCCCGGCTGCTCGGCGCGGACGCCTGGGCACCGGACGCCCGGGGCGCCGCCGACACGCTGGCCCGCGGCGTGCCCCGCCCGGCCCCCGGCGCCGTCCGGCAGACCATCGACGACCTGCCGCATCTGGCCGACCAGGAGTTCACCATGGTCAGCCGCAGCAGGGGGCAGCTGGTGAAGAACACGATGGCCGCCCTGGAGGACCGGCTGCCCGCCATGCGGGTCTACACCGAGGCGCAGCGCGAACGCACCGCCGAGGACGTCGCCCATATCGTCGACTTCCTGGCGGCGGCCCTCTACACGGACGACTCCGGCCTCCTCACCCGCTTCCTCGACTGGACCGGTGGCATCCTGGAGGCACGCGGGGTGCCCGCCCGGGTCCTCGGCCCCGCACTGGAGATCCTCCAGGACGAGCTGAAGGACTTCCCCCGCGCCCTGCGGTTCCTCGCCGAGGGGCACGCCGCCCTGGACGGACGGGGCACCCGACCCACGATCCCCGGCCCCGGAAGCGAAGCATGACCACCGTCCCCGACGACACCGCCCCCGACGAGACCTTCGGCCTGGAGGTCGCCACCGGCGGGCGGGACGTGCATGTCCGCGTCCGCGGCGACCTCGACTACGAGACCGCCGAGGAGCTGCTGGAAACCGCCCGCGCCCACCTCCAGTCCGACCGGCCGCCGCGCCGCCTCCACCTGGACTGCGCGCGGCTGACCCTGTGCGACTCCATGGGCCTGGCCGCGCTGCTGCTGATCCACCGCCACGCTCTCGCCGCCGGGGCCCGGCTGCATCTGGACAACCGCCCCGACATGCTGGAGCACCTGCTGGAACTGACCGGCACCCTCGATCACTTCGCCCAGGCCGAGAAGGGCGGGGACGACCGCCCGGCGCACGAGGATCCGTCCCCGCACAGCGCCGCCGGGTCCCCGCCGCCGTCCCACCCCGGATGACCGGCCGGCCCCGGGCTCCGCTGGCCCGCACCCGTCCCGCCGCCGAGGTGAATCGCTTCTGCGGCCGGCCGGAGGCCCGGGGCCCCGACGGGTGCCGGACGGCGGCCGGGCGCACCCCCGGACCGGCCCGGACCCGGTCCGTGCGCCCCGGCGAGCGCCCCCGTCGGCGACCGCCCTTCGCAGGGCCGAGTGGAGCTGCGACAATGCCCCGATGAGCGATGAACCCGAAGTGACCACGACACTGGTCGAGGACGTCCGGGTGGTGCGGGTCAGCGGCGAGTTCGACCCCGACGAGGCCGCCGCCCTGGCGGAGGCGCTGGCCGTGCCCTCCGACGGGGCGGCCCTCGGCCTGGTGGTGGACCTGGCCCATGTCGCGTTCGCCGACTCCTCCTTCCTGCACGCCCTGATCGACGCCCAGCTGCGCCACCGCGACGCCCGGGTGCCGCTGGTCCTGGCCGCCCCCGGCCCGCTGGTGGTGCGCCTGCTGGAGCTGACCGACACCGCGCGCGTCTTCACCCTCACGCCCACCGTCGAGGCCGCCGTGGAGGCGGTCCGCGGCGCCCGCACCGACGGCCGTTCGCTCCGGTGACGGCGGACACGGCGTACCCGGCGCCCGCGGGGGCAGCCGCAGAGAGCACGACGGTCGCGCCGACCGCGCAGGAGGGACGCATGACGACGCAACGGACGGTCACCGACCGCGACCACCGCCCCGCCACCGCGGGCGCCGCCCGGGACCAGGTACGCCGACTGCTCGGCGGCGCGGCGGCGCCCCTGCCGGCCGCCGTGGTCAACGACGTCCTGCTGGTCACCTCCGAACTGGTCACCAACGCCCTGCGGCACGGCGGAGGGCTCACCGCCTTCGGCGCCGTCCTCGGCGACGGCACCATCACCATCAGTGTCAGCGACCGCACGGCCACCCCTCCGCGCACGGACACCGGCGGATCGGTCACCACCCCGGGCGGCTTCGGCTGGCCGCTGGTACGGCGGCTGAGCCGGGCGGTCGCCGTCCGGACCACGTCCTCCGGCAAGACCATCGAGGCGGTCGTCCCGCTGGGGCCCTCGCCCGTTGTCTGACGCCTCGCCTCGGTCGGCGGTGTCAGCCGGCGGCGGTGGGCGGGTCGAGGGCGCCGTGCGGCAGGCCGAGGGCGTGCTCGGCGGTGGTCACGGCCATCCGGGCGACCTCCGCCGGGAGTTCGGGCATCCCGGCGTTGGCGCTCAGGCCGTCGAGCACCACCAGGATCTGCGTGGCCGCGACCACCGGGTCACCGGCGCGGAAGTCGCCGCTCCCGGTGCCCGCGCGGACCAGGTCGGCCAGTCGGCCGCGCCAGGCCGCCTCCTGGCCGGCCACCCGCTCGCCCAGGACCGGGCGGTAGCGGCCGAGATGGCGGGCGTTGATCCAGAGCAGGCTCACCGCGTCGTACGCGGGGCCGGAGGTCCGCGCCAGGAAGGCGGCCAGGTGCTCCAGCGGCGAGGCCCCGGAGCAGTCGGCCGGCAGCAGGGCGTCCAGCTCGGCGCCGGCCGCGCTGCCGAACGCCTCCGCCACCAGGTTCTCGGCGGACGGGAAGTAGTGGCTGATCAGCCCGGGGCGGACGCCGAGCTCCTCGGCGATCCTGCGCAGGGTGACGCACTCCAGTCCCTCGGCCAGGGCCACGGCGGCGGAGGCGGCGACGATCTCGGCCCGCCGGTCCTCCGGCGACTTGCGGGTCCGTTTCCTCGGGGCGCTTGACGGCATCCCCGTATGCTATTGATCGTGTGACCAATAGGCAAACCGCCCGGTCGGCGGCGCATACGGCCCATGCGGCTCAGCCCGGGCCGTGGTGGTGGGCCAGCGTCCCGTGCGGGTCCTCGCCCCCGTCCTCCGGTGCGTGGTCGGTGTGCACGGTGACGGCCGCCAGCCGCGGTACGGAGTGCAGCAGCGCGTGCTCGGCCCGTACCGCCAGCCGGTGCGCCGCCACCACGGTCAGCCGGCCGTCCACCACGATCTCCGCCTCGGCCCGCAGGGTGTGCCCGGTCCACCGCATCCGCAGCCGCCCCACGCCCCGGACCCCGTCCACCGCCGCCAGGGTCCGCCGGGCGGTGGCGACCAGTTCCGGGTCGACGCCGTCCATCAGCCGCCGCAGCACCTCCCGGGCCGCGTCCCGCAGCACCAGCGCGATCGCGGCCGTGATCAGCAGCCCGACCAGCGGGTCGGCCTGCCGCCAGCCCAGCGCCGAGCCGCCCGCGCCCAGCAGCACCGCCAGCGAGGTGAAGCCGTCGGTACGGGCGTGCAGCCCGTCGGCGACCAGCGCGGCCGAACCGATCCGTCGGCCGGTGCGGATGCGGTAGCGCGCCACCCACTCGTTGCCCGCGAAGCCGACCAGCCCCGCGGCCGCCACCGCGCCGAGGTGGTCCACCTCCCGCGGGTCGAGCAGCCGGGCGACCGCCTCGTATCCGGCCAGCGCCGCCGAGGCCGCGATCACCGCCACGATCACCACACCGGCCAGGTCCTCGGCCCGCCCGTAGCCGTAGGTGTAGCGCTGGTTGGCCGCCCGCCTCCCCAGCAGGAAGGCGATCGCCAGCGGTACGGCGGTCAGCGCGTCGGCCGCGTTGTGCACCGTGTCGCCGAGCAGCGCCACCGAACCCGACACCGCGACTACCGCCGCCTGCGCCACGGCCGTCGCCCCCAGCACGGCCACCGAGAGCCAGAGCGTCCGCAGGCCCTCCCGGGAGCCCTCCAGTGCGCCGTCCACCTTGTCGGACGGCTCATGGCTGTGCGGTACGGCGAGATGCGCCACCCGGTGGCGCAGCCGCGCCCACCGCCCGTGCCGGGACCCGTGCGCCGCATGCGGGGACGGGCCGTGGGAGTGCGCTTCGGGTGCCTGATGCTCCGCCATGGGAGACACCATGGCACGCCGAACCCGCTGCAGCCACCGCCGAGTTACCGCAGGTCACCAGCTGCGACGCGCTCGCAGGTGGGGGCCGTGCGCGGTGGTCACCGAGGCGGCTCGGTGGCGAAGGCGGCACCGGCCGCGGCGAACAGCCGGGCGCAGCGCCGCGCCATCTGCTCCGGCGACTGGTCGGGGTGCTTGACCCACCACCGCACCAGCGCGGTGACCAGTCCGCGCCAGGCGTACATCAGCGCGTCGGCGTCCAGCGGGTCGACCGCCCCGTCCTCGTCCAGCAGGTCCGCGGTGCCCAGGGCGGCGAGCCGGTCGATCTCCGCGCGGTACCGCCCGGCGCGGCGGGCCGGCTCCCCGTCGGCCGGCAGCGCGGGGTCGTAGAGCACGAACCAGCCCTCGCGCCGCCCCTGAAGAGCGGTGAACAGCGCGTGCAGCACCCGCAGCGGAGTGCCCGGGTCGCGGCCCCCGCCCTCCGCCATCGCGCCGCGCACGGCGTCCAGCACCCGGTCGCCGACCGGAGTGAGGCAGGCCAGGTAGAGGTCCTGCTTGGCGCCGAAGTACTGGTGCAGCAGCGTCTTGGTGACGCCCACCCGGTCCGCCACCGCGGTGAGCGAGGCGGCGTGGTAGCCGCGCCGGCCGAACTCCTCGGTGGCGGCGTCCAGGATCTGCCGCTCCCGCACGGCCCGGGGGACGCCCTTGGTGCCGACCCGGGGAGCGCTCCGGGTGCCGGTCGGTGCGGAGGGTCTGGTCATGCGACTGAACTTACCATACGGTAATTTGCTGTTTAGTAACTTCCCGTAGAGTAACTTCCGAGAGCAGGCACCATGAGCGACACGCACAGCCAGGGCCCCCGCTCCTCCCGCGCCCGCTCCTGGTGGGGCTGGGGCTGGGCCGACGCCCACCCCGGCGACGCCGAGTGCGCCGCCCTCGGCGCCCTGCTGCCCGGCACCCTGGCCACGCCGCTGCCGGTGCCCCGGGTGGCCGACCTGCGGATCGGGCCGCCCGCCGTCCGGCCCCCGGCGAGCCTGGCTCCGCTGGTGACCGAGGACCCGGCGGAGCGCGCCGCCCACGCCATGGGCAAGGCCTACCGGGATGTCATCCGCGCGCTGCGGGGCCGCCCCGGGCGCCTGCCGGACCTGGTCGCCCGCCCGGCCCGGGACCAGGACGTGGCCGATCTGCTCGACTGGGCCGGCGGCCGGGGCGTGGCCGTGGTCCCGTACGGCGGCGGCTCCTCGGTCACCGGGGGAGTGGAGTACCGGGGCGACGCCCACCGCGCCGTGCTGAGCCTGGACCTCACCGGGCTGGACCGCGTCCTGGAGGTGGACACCACCGGCCGCGCGGCCAGGATCCAGGCCGGGATACTCGGCCCGGCCCTGGAGGCCGGACTGCGGCCGCACGGCCTGACGCTGCGCCACTTCCCGCAGAGCTTCGCGTTCTCCACCCTGGGCGGCTGGCTCGCCACCCGCGCGGGCGGCCACTACGCCACCGGCCGTACCCGTATCGACGACTTCGCCCAGTCCCTGCGGGTGGTCACCCCGGCCGGGACCGGCGAGTCCTGGCGGCTGCCCGCCTCCGGCGCCGGGCCGTCGCCGGACCGCCTCTTCCTGGGCTCGGAGGGGGCGCTCGGCGTCATCACCGAGGCATGGATGCGGCTGACGGAGCGGCCCCGCCACAAGGCGTCCGCCGCCGTGTCCTTCCGCCGGTTCGCCGACGGCCTCCAGGCGGTGCGGGCCGTCGCCCAGTCCGATCTCGCCCCCGCCAACTGCCGCCTGCTGGACGCCGGGGAGGCCGCGCTCTCCGGTGCGGCCCGCGACGGTTCGGCCGTCCTGGTGCTGGGCTTCGAGTCGGCCACCGGCCCGGTCGACGCCCGGCTCGCCGCCGCGGTGGAGCTGGCCCGTGAACACCACGGCGTCCTCACCGAGGTCGCCGGCAGTCCCGGGTCGGACGCGGTCGGCGCCTGGCGGTCCGCCTTCCTGCGGATGCCCTACCTCCGCGACGGCCTGGCCCGGATGGGCGCGGTGGCGGAGACCTTCGAGACCGCCGCCACCTGGGACCGGCTGCCCGGCCTCGTGGAGGACGTGCGCGCCGCCACCGCCGCGGCCGCGCGGGAGGCGACCGGCCACCCCGCCACCGTCAACTGCCGCCTCACCCATGTCTACCCGGACGGCGCCGCGCCCTACTTCACCGTGCTGGCGGCCGGCCGGCCCGGCGACGAGGCCGCCGTCTGGGACCACATCAAGTCCGCCGCGACCGAGACCCTGCACCGCCACCGCGCCACCGTCACCCACCACCACGCCGTCGGCCGCGACCACCGGCCGGGCTACGACCGCCAGCGCCCCGAACCCTTCGCGCTGGCCCTGCGCGCCGCCAAGGACGCCCTCGACCCGCACGGGATCCTCAACCCGGGCATCCTGGTCGGCCCCTGAGCCCGCCGCCCGGCCTCCCGCGACCGCTGCCGGATCGGCGGGCGCTGTTAGCCTGCCGTCCATGATCAAGGGGGGCCTGGCAGGCAGCGGAATACGCCGCATGGCGGGGGACAGCAGGCCGGAACGGGTGCTGATCGCCGCCAGTTTCACCAACCGCGTGGGCAACGGCCTGTTCAACGCCGCCTCGGCGCTCTACTTCACCCTGATCGTGGGCCTGCCCGCCGTGCAGGTCGGCGCCGCGCTCACCATCGCCGGAGTGATCGGCCTGGGCGCGGGGATACCGGGCGGGCATCTCGCCGACCGGCGGGGCGCGCGCCCCGTCATGATGGCGGCCCTCGCGGTGCAGGCGGTGTCGATGGCGGCCCTCGTCCTCGTCGAGAGCTGGGCCGCGCTCACCATCATCGCGACGGTCGGCCAGATCGCGGCGGCGGTCGCCGGGGCGGCCTGGGGCGCGCTGGTCGTCCGGGTCGGGGGTGAGCGCCCGGCCCTGTTCCGGGCGAAGCTGCGGACGTTCGTCAACCTGGGCGTCATCCTGGGCACGGTGGGCGCGGGACTGGCGCTGGCCGCGGACACCCGCGGCGCCTATGTCACGCTGATCCTCGGCAACGCGGCGAGCTTCGCCCTGTGCGCGGTGCTGCTGCTCCTGCTGCCCCGCTATCCGGTCCTGGCGGCGCCGCCGCGGCAGCAGCGCCTGCTCGCCTTCACGGACCGCCCCTTCCTGGTGTTCGCCGCCCTGTACGGGGCCATGGGACTGCAGTACCCGGTGGTCTCGCTGCTCCTGCCGATCTGGATCTCGGAGCACACCGAAGCGCCGCGCTGGACGGTGGCCGCGCTGTTCGCCGTCAACTCCCTCTTCTGCGTGCTGACCCAGACCAGGATCGGCTCGCGTATCGAGACCCCGTACGACGGCGGCCGGGCGTTCCGCACGGCGGGGCTGCTCTTCCTGGTCAGCTGCCCGATGATGGCGCTGGCGGCGTACACCCCGGTCTGGGCCGCGGCCGGACTGGTCCTGGCGGCGGTCTTCGTCCACAGCCTCGGGGAGGTCTGGGAGTCCTCGGCGGGATTCGCCCTGGGCTTCGGTCTCGCCCCGGACCACGCCCAGGGCCAGTACCAGGGTCTCCTCGGGCTCGGCTTCAGCGCGGGCCAGGCTCTCGCCCCCGCGATCCTCACCACGGTGGTGCTGGGGCTCGGCACGGCGGGCTGGCTGCTGCTGGCGTCGTCCTTCGCGGCACTGGGCGCCGCCGGTCCCGCTCTCGCCCGCTGGGGTGTGCGTACCCGGCCGCGTCCGGACGCCGCCGCGGATGCGACGGGATGACCGGCGATCATGTGCTGCCCAGCCGGTCGTCCAGGTCGCCGAACCGCGGACGGGTCATCCGCCTGCCCGCCCCGGGCCGGGCAGGCGGGGCCGGTCGGGCGAGCCGGCGGTCGTGCGCCCGGCTGGGCAGCAGCAGCAGCGCGGGCGAGGCGCCCACCAGCGCGCAGAACATGTCCCACTGGGTGTCCCACTCGTCCCCCTGGGTGGCATGTCCAGGCCTCCTCAGTCTCGGCGCTCAGCCGTCCAGGGCGTGCCCGGTGGTCGCGTCGACATGGTCCGGAACCTCGCCATGGCGATCGCCCACGGTCAGGGTGCCGCTCGGCTCGAACATCAGGATCGCCGCACCCGCCGGGGAGTACGGCCGGTGCTCGACGCCCCGGGGGACGGTGAACACCTCCCCCCTGGCCAGCCGCACCGTGCGCTCCTCGTCCGCGGCCGACCGGCGCAGGGCGATATGCAGCTCTCCCTCCAGTACGAGGAAGAACTCGTCGGTGTGGTCGTGCGCGTGCCAGACGTGCTCACCGGCCACCTTGGCGACCCGCACGTCGTAGTCGTTGACCCGGGTGACGATCCGCGGGCTCCACAACGCGTCGAAGGAGGCGAGTGCCCGCTCCAGGGCGATCGGTCCACCGGTTGCCGGAGCCAAGGCGTTCACGGGGTTCGCAGAGTCCATGGGCGCCATCCTGGCCCGTTGATCCACCTCCGCGGCAGTGCTAGAAATCGCCTATGGCGAAAGGATCCTCGCAAGCACCCCGTACCACCGCGCCCGGCTCACGGGACGTCCACCGGGTGGTGGTGATCGTGGACGAGAACTCCAACCCCTTCGAACTCGGCTGCGCCACCGAGGTGTTCGGTCTCAGCCGGCCCGAGCTCGGCCGGGAGCTGTACGCGTTCACCCTCTGCTCGCCCGAGCCGCGCACCCTGATGCGGGACGGCTTCTTCACCCTCACCGGGGTCCGCGACCTGTCGGCGGCCGACACCGCCGACACCCTGATCGTCCCCAACCGGCCCGACACCGAGGTGCCGCGCCGCCCGGCCGTGCTCGACGCGGTGCGCCGGGCGCACGCCCGAGGGGCCCGGCTGCTCGGCTTCTGCAGCGGCGCCTTCACCCTGGCCGAGGCGGGGGTGCTGGACGGCCGCCGGGCCACCGCGCACTGGCAGTGGGCGGACGACTTCCGCGCCCGCTTCCCGGCGGTGCGCCTGGAGCCGGATGTGCTGTTCGTCGACGACGGCGACATCCTCACCGCCGCCGGCAGCGCGGCCGCCCTCGACCTGGGGCTGCATGTGGTGCGCCGGGACCATGGCGCGGAGGTCGCAGCCGCGGTCAGCCGGCGCCTGGTGTTCGCCGCCTATCGGGACGGCGGGCAGCGCCAGTTCGTCGAGCGTCCGGTACCGAGGGCGCCCGACCGGTCCCTCGCCCCGCTGCTGGAGTGGGTGGCCGGGCAGCTGGAGGCCCCGCACACGGTGGCCGGCCTCGCGGCCCGGGCCGCCGTCAGCCCGGCGACTCTGCACCGCCGCTTCCGTGCGGAGCTCGGCACCACCCCGCTGGCCTGGCTGACCACCCAGCGGCTCGCCCTGGCCTGCCGGCTGATCGAGCGGGGCGAGCAGCGGCCGGAGGTCGTCGCCCGGCGCAGCGGACTGGGCACCGCCGCCAACCTCCGCTCGCTGATGCGCCGCGAGACCGGACTGACGCCCTCCCAGTACCGGCGCCGCTTCGGCCCGCCGTCCGGTCTGCCGGACGCCGCAGGGGGTGAGACGCAGACGCATGGCGTCGAGCGCCACGACCATGGCCCGTCTCGCCCCGCGCCGGTTGACTAAGGGCCATGAACACCACCGAGAACACCCGCCCCACCAGCACCGGCACCACCCTCCTCATCGGGGGCAACGGCAAGACCGGCCGCCGGGTCGCCGACCGGCTCAGCGCCCAGGGGCTCCCGGTACGCATCGGCTCCCGCTCGGCCGCCACCCCCTTCGTCTGGGAGTCCCCGGAGACCTGGGACGCCGCCCTGGACGGTGTCTCGGCCGTCTATGTCACCTACCACCCCGACCTCTCCTTCCCCGGTGCCGCGGAGGCCATCGGCGCCTTCTCCCAGGCCGCCGTCGCCCGGGGCGCGACCCGGCTGGTGCTGCTCTCCGGCCGCGGCGAGGAGGGCGCCGTCCGCAGCGAGGACGCGCTCAAGGACTCCGGCGCCGACTGGACCGTGGTCCGCGCCAACTGGTTCAGCCAGAACTTCAGCGAGAGCTTCCTGCTGGAGCCGGTCCTCGCCGGGGAGCTGGTGCTGCCGGTCGCCGACGCCCGGGAGCCGTTCGTGGACGCCGACGACATCGCCGATGTGGTCACCGCCGCCCTGCTGGACGACCGGCACACCGGCCGGACCTACGAGCTGTCCGGGCCCCGGCTGCTGGACTTCCACGAGGTGGCCGCGGAAATCTCCGAGGCGGCCGGCCGCCGGATCACCTACACTCCGGTCGGCGTCGAGGAGTACCGGGCGATGCTCGAACAGCACGGCGTGCCGCAAGAGTTCGCCGACCTCTTCGGACTGATCCTGGACGGCCGCAACGCCAGCACGGTGCGCGGTGTGGAGGAGGTGCTCGGCCGGCCGCCGAGGGACTTCGCCGACTACGCCCGCGAGACCGCCGCCACCGGGGTGTGGAAGGTCTGACAGCGGCCGACCATGGCCCCCTCACCCACCGGAGACGACCATGGACGCGCTCACCGCCCTGCTGGACGGCCCCAAGGCACGCGGCGCCCTTCTGCTGAAGGCCGTCCTCACCCCGCCCTGGGCCGTCCGCATCGAGGACCGCGCCCCGATCTCCGTGCTCACCATGGTCCACCAGGAAGCCTGGATCATCCCGGACTGCGGCGCGCCCGTGCTGATCCGGCCCGGTGACGTGGCGCTGCTGCGCGGGCCCGACCCGTACACGATCGCCGACCGGCCGGACACCCCGGTCGGGATCGTCGTCGGACCCGATCAGCGGTGCGGCACCACCGGGGGCGCGGACCTCACCGAGGCGCTGTGCCGGGGCGTACGCACCTGGGGCGACACCCCGGGGCCCGACTCGGCCGTCATGCTCAGCGGCACCTACCAGGCCCCGAGCGAGGTCGGCCGCCGGCTGCTCGACGCCCTGCCCGCGCTGGTGGTACGGCCCCGCGCCCTGAACCGCAGTCCGCTGGTGGCGCTGCTCGCCGAGGAGGTCGGCCGGGACGAGCCGGGGCAGGAACTGGTCCTGGACCGGCTGCTGGACCTGCTCTTCGTCGGGGTGCTGCGGCACTGGCTGGCCGACCCCACGGCGGGCTGCCCGGCCTGGCACCGCGCCCAGAGCGACCCGGTCGTCGGCCCGGCACTGGAGCTGCTGCACCAGTACCCCTGCCGGGCCTGGACCGTGGCCTCGCTGGCGGACGCGGTGGGCGTCTCCCGGGCCGCCCTGGCCCGCCGGTTCGGCGCGGTGGTGGGGGAGCCGCCGATGACCTACCTGGCCGGCTGGCGGCTCACCCTCGCCGCCGACCTGCTCCGCGAACCCGGCGCCACCGTGGCCGCGGTGGCCCGCCGGGTCGGCTACGGCAGCGCCTTCGCCCTCTCCACCGCCTTCAAGCGGGTACGCGGGGTCAGCCCGCAGCAGTACCGCGCGGGCCTGGAGGGCAGGACGCGGCCCGCGCCCGTACCCGCCCCTCCGCGCACCCTGGTCCTCGGCGGCTGACCGCCGGGCCCTCTCCTGCCCTTCCTTCTCCCGTCCGGGATCCCGACCCACCGACCCACCGACCGCTCGTAGAAAGGCGTTTCCATGAGGGAGCCCATAGGCGGGGCCACTGCGCACCCGGGCCCGGAGGCGGCCGCGCCGCGAGGGGACCGGTGGACCGGCCCTCTGCTGCTGGCCGCCACCGTCGCCATGGGGCTGATGGCCGGTCTGTTCTTCGCCTTCGACGTGTCGGTGATGCCCGGACTGGACCGCCTGCCGGACCGCCGGTACGCCGAGGCGATGCAGCGGTTCAACGAGGCGATCGACGGAAACGGCCTGTTCGCCCTGGTCTTCCTCGGCGCCCTGGCGGCGACCGCCGCCGCGGCCGTCCTCGCCCATCGGGCCGGCCGGCGCCCCACCGCCCGCTGGGCCGCCGCGGCCGCCGTGCTCTATCTGGCCGTGCTGGTCCTCACCTTCGCGGTGAACATCCCGCTCAACAACGAACTCGCCGCGCTCGGCGACCCGGCCAAGGCCGCCGACCTGTCGGTGGTGGCCGACTTCCGGGGCCGCTGGGAGGCCGTCAACATCGGCCGCACCCTGCTGTGCACCGCCGCCCTCGGCGGCCTGGCGCACGCCCTGCGCCTCCACGCCCGCGCTCCGCGGCCCCGCTGACGGCCGGGGCGCCGGATCGAGGCGGAGACCGACGAGTCGGCGGCTGACCGGGCCGCGCCCCGCCGGGCGGGTCCAGCACGACCACGGGCGGTGCTGCTGGGTCAGCGCCGCCCTCAGGGAGCCCGCGGGGCAGACGATCCGGCGTACGGGACCGAGCGGGGAATAGCCCGAGGCCGGCCCGGGCTGTGCGGGTATGAGCACTCTCGGACTGATCGGCAGCGGACATATTGGCTCCACCCTCGCCCGGCTCGGCGTCACCGCCGGACTGGACGTCGTCCTCAGCAACTCCCGGGGGCCGGGGACGCTGGCGGAGCTGGTGGCGGAACTGGGCCCGCGGGCCCGGGCCGCCGACACGGCGGAGGCGGCCGCCGCCGGGGACTGGGTGGTGGTCACCGTGCCGCTTGGGAACTACCGGCGGATCCCCGTGGAGCCACTGGCCGGCAAGGTCGTCCTCGACACCGGAAACTACTACCCCGAGCGGGACGGCCGGATCGCCGAACTGGACGCCGAGGAGACCACCACCAGCGAACTCCTCCAGCGGCACCTGCCCGGCGCCAAGGTCGTGAAGGCCTTCAACTCCATCTACTACGCCAACCTGGCCGCCCTGGCCCGCCCCTCCGGCGCCGCCGACCGCTCGGCCCTGCCGATCGCCGGGGACGACCCCGGGGCGAGGGCGGCGGCGGTCAGGCTGCTGGATCTGCTCGGATACGACGCGGTCGACACCGGGCCGCTCGCCGACAGTTGGCGCTTCCAGCGGTACACACCCGCCTATGTCGCCCCCTATGCCCGCGACCCGCGGGGCGGCGCCGCGGCCACCGCCGGGGGCTCCGTCTCGCCGGATGATCCCGGCGCCCCCCTCGGCGCGGACTCCCTGCGCGCCCTCCTGGCCCAGGCGCGGCGTCCCACGGGAGCCGCCGACCGGGGCTGACCCCGGGTCACCGCTCCCGGCTCCCTCCCTCCGGCGCTCAGGCCCCGGCCAGCAGCATCCCGCCCATGGCCAGCATGGTCGCGGCGACCACACCGTCCAGGACCCGCCAGGCGTTCGGCCGGGAGAGCAGCCCGGTCAGCAGCCGGGAGCCGTAGCCGAGCCCGGCGAACCAGAGCAGACTGGCGAGCGCGGCGCCCACCCCGAACACCCAGCGCCCGGTGCCGTGGTCGGACGCCACCGAGCCGAGCAGCAGCACGGTGTCCAGGTAGACATGGGGGTTGAGCCAGGTCAGCGCGAGCGCGGTGAGCACGGCGGCGCGCGCCGAACCGGTCGCGGCGCCCCCCGCGTCCAGGCCCTCGCCGGTGGCCGGGCGCAGGGCGCGCCGCGCGGCCAGCACCCCGTATCCCAGCAGGAACAGCCCGCCCGCCACGCCGACCGCCGTCAGCGCCGCCGGCCAGGCGGTGACCACGGCACCGACCCCGGCCACGCCGAGTGCGATGAGCACCGCGTCCGAGACGGCGCAGATCCCGACCACCCAGAGCACCGCCTGCCGGTGCACTCCCTGGCGCAGCACGAACGCGTTCTGCGCGCCGATGGCGACGATGAGGGAGAGGCCGGTGCCGAAGCCGGCCAGGGCGGTGGTGAAGGTGCCGTAGGTCATGGGAAGACCGTAGGAAGCCCGCACCCCATCAGTACAGCTAAAGATTCTTACGTACCCTTAGCGGATGTGACGGAAGAACTTCCCCTGGACCAGGTCAGGACCCTGCTCGCGGTGGTAGACGAGGGCACCTTCGACGCGGCCGCCGCGGCCCTGCAGGTGACCCCCTCGGCGGTGAGCCAGCGCGTCAAGGCGCTGGAGCAGCGCACCGGCCGGGTGCTGCTGATGCGGACCAAACCGGTGCGGCCCACCGCCTCCGGGGAGGTCGTGGTCCGCTACGCGCGCCAGCTGGCCCGGCTGGAACGGGACGCCCGCGAGGAGTTGGGCATCGACGACGGGCAGGGACCGGCCCGGCTGCCCATCGCGGTGAACGCCGACTCGCTGGCCACCTGGTTCCTGCCGGTGCTCACCAGGGTGGGCCAGGACCCGCCGGTCTGCTTCGAGCTGCACCGCGAGGACGAGGCGCACACCACGGCGCTGCTGCGGGAGGGGCAGGTGATGGCCGCGGTGACCTCCTCGCCCGAGCCGGTCGCCGGCTGCACGGTGCGCCGGCTGGGACTGTTCCGCTACCTCCCGGTGGCCGGCCCCGCGCTGAGGGCCGACTACCCGGACGGCACGGCCCTGGAGACCCTGGTGCGCCAGGCCCCGGTGATCGTCTTCGACCGCCGGGACGACCTCCAGGACGCCTTTGTGCGCTCCCTGACCGGGGGAGCGGCGGAGGCGGGCCGGGTACGCCACCAGGTGCCCACCTCGGAGGGGTTCCTGTACGCGGTGGCGGCCGGCCTCGGCTGGGGGCTGGTACCGGAGGTGCAGGCGCGGCCGCTGCTGGAGCGGGGCGAGCTGGTGCTGCTGGCAGGGGGGCGGCCGCTGGACGTCCCGCTCTTCTGGCAGCAGTGGAAGCTGGACTCACCGGCGCTGGCCGCGGTCGCCCGCGAGGTCGCCCGGGCCGCGGCGGAGGCGCTGCGGTCCCCGGCGGACGGCCGCTGACTCCCCGAATGCCGCCGCTGTCCCCGGCGGGGTCAGGCCGGCGGCGCCGTGCGGTGGCGGCCGCCGAGGTTGGCCTCCAGCAACGCCGTGGCCTCGCGCACCCCGACCGCCCCGCCGCCCTCGCCGCCGGGCTCCGGCAGCCGGCCGTCCGAGGCCTTCAGCTCCCTGAGCGCGCCCTCGATCGCCTGGTGCGCGGCGAAGAGGCACGGCGTGCTGTAGATGGCCACATCCACCCCCAGCTCCGTCAGCTCGGTCAGCGACAGCCGAGGCGACTTGCCGCCGCCGATCTGGTTGAACAGCAGCGGGGTGTCCGCGACCACCTCCCGGACCCGCCGGATCGCCGCCACGCTGCGGACCCCGTCCACCAGGACGACATCCGCCCCGCTCTTGGCCAGCGCCGCGGCGCGCCGCAGGATCTCCTCCTCCTCGACGGCGTCGGTACGGGCCACCACGACCAGTTCCTCCCGGCTGTCCAGCACCCGGTGCAGCTTGTCCAGGTACGCGTCCAGCGGCAGGATCCGCTTGCCGTCCGCGTGGCCGCACCGGCGCGGCCGCTCCTGGTCCTCCAGGATCACCCCGGAGGCACCCGCCCGCTCCAGCCGGCGCACCACATGGCAGGCCACCTCCGGATCCGCGTAGCCGTCGTCGATGTCCACCAGCAGATGCTGCGCCGGGAAGGCCGACCGCAGCCGCTCGGCGAAGGCCACGATGTCGGGCCAGGCGATGAAGCCGATGTCCGGAAGCCCGTAGTACGAGGCGGCGAACCCGAACCCGGAGAGGAAGAAGCCGTCGTAGTGCCGGGCCGCGAGCGACGCGGAGTACATGTCGTGGATACCGATCAGCGGTGTGGTGCCGGCGTCCGCGATCGCGTCGCGCAGCCTGTGCCCAGGGCCCATCGTCCCTCCAGGGGAAACGAGGCGGCCGCCGCGAGCGAGCGGACGGCCGCCGGAGCAGGTCGTCGGTGACCCAGCGTGTCAGGACGGGCCTTTTCCGCCCAAAACCCGCTCACCCGTTGGCATCAGCGAAAACCGGACAGCCGGGGTCGGGGGGCCGGGACCGGGGCCGCCCCTCGTTGTCAGTGGCGCTGGCTACGGTGGTGGTCATGATCGATGCCGAGGACGTCCGCCGTACCGCCCTGTCCTTCCCCGAGACGGTGGAGAAGGAGGCCTGGCGCATGCCCACCTTCCGGGTGGCCGGGAAGATGTACATCACCCTCCCCGACGACCAGACCTCGTTCGCGGTCCGCTGCCCCCGGTACGAGCGGAGCGAACTCATCGCCGCCGAACCGGAGAAGTTCTGGGTGCCGCCGCACGAGGCGGGTTCCGCCTGGGTCCGGGTCCGGCTGGCCGCCCTGGAGGACCTGGCCGAACTGCGGGACATCCTGGTGGACTCCTGGCGCCAGGCCGCGCCGGACCGGCTGGCCGAGCTCCATCCCGAGCTGCGCCCGGGCGCGGCCGCCGGCTGACCGGGGGAGCGGCACTGCCGGGACCCGCCGGCCGGGCCGGCGCAGGCGCTTCGCTAGGGTCGGGGAGCGCTCGGGAGGGGGAGAGGCGCGTGACCACAGAGGTGACCGAGGATCCGGCCGACGCGCAGCGGCGGCCCGACACGCGGGGGGCCGGGTTCCTCCGCACCCTGCGGCGCCACCGGCTGCCCGCCGCGCTCGCCGCGGCCGCGGTACTGGCCGCCGCGGTGGCCCTGCCGATGCTGTTCGACGGCGAAGACGAGCCGCCCTGCCGGACGCTGCCCGCCACCACCAGGGCGCTTGCCGGCGACCCGGCCGCGGCCACCCGGGCGCTCGACCCCGGTGACGACCTCGCCCGGCTTGGCACCGTACGGAAGGTGCTGGCCGTGGAGCGGCCGTGCGCGGACGGCGCCCGGGTGCTCGGCCGGATCGTGCGGGCCGCCACCGGCTCCGACCGGCCCGGCGAGCCGCACACCGTGGAGCAGGCCCGCGTCGCCTACGCGGTGGTCGCCGTCCTCGGCGAGGCCGGGGTCCCGGCCGGGCTGGCCCCCGACACGGCCCGGATGCTGGCCGCGTACAGCGTGGACACGGCCCGGGGTACCCACGGCGGCGCGAGCCGCGACGACCGGGCCACGGCCCCCGCCGCAGCACCCGAGCCCGCCCCGCCGGCCTGGCTCGGCAGTCTGCGCTCCCCCGGGGAGGCGCACGCCCTGTTCGCGTACCGGACCGAAGAGGCCGACGTCCGGGTGCCGTCCCTGATCGCCGAACTGACCCGCGACCCGGAGGCGTTCGCCGTCCTCTACGACGCCGAGCGCGCCTACTTCGCCCACTATCTGGAACGGCTCACGGACGAGGGCACCGACACCCGGCACCGCTACGGCTCCGACCGGCCCGACGCCGCTGCCGGGGCCGAGTGGGAGCTGAGGCAGACGGCCGAGCACGTCGGAGATCTGATGAAGTACCGGGCCCGCCACTACCGGGATGGCACTGTGCCCGACCTGGGGGCCTTCGACGCGGCGGTCCGCCGGCACACCCGCGGTGCCTTCGCCGCCGCCCCCCGGCGGGCGACGTCCCATCCGCCGATGGGCGCCATAGCCGGCCGGCCCGCCACCGGACCGCTGCGCGGCGACTGGACCGACGGCCGGCATCAGCTGCTCGCCGTCCTCGATCGCTGGACGGAGGACCGGGGCATACCGGCGGCCCGCGCCGGCGCGCTGCGCCAACTGGTGGACGACGGCTATGTCCAGGGCCTGTGGCTCCGGGAATGAGGCCGCCCGCCGGAAACCCGCCCTTGGCCCTCCGGGGACTCGCCCCCAGGGACCCGTCCGCTCAGCGTCCGCCCCGGAAGGTGAACCGCGGGTCCGAGCAGCCGTGCCGGTCGGCCTGGTCCTTCGCGAACGCGGTGAGCAGCCGCCGCTGCTCCTCCTCGCCGGGCTTCGGCACGCCCAGCGGGGCGTGAGCGGTCAACGCGAAGTTGGCGGCCTCCCCGTCGCAGCGGGCGGTGGCGGTCATGCTCTTGCGCTTCCCGCGCTCGTGCAGCAGCCGGTTGCCCCAGTCGCCGTAGTAGGCGTCCACCTCCACCCGCACCTGGTCCGCCGGGTCGTCCCCGACGCGGGACAGGGCGCAGTGCACCGCGGGCGCGGTGTCCGAGCCGCCCCCGGAGGGCCGCCAGCCGCCCCCGGCCGGTGCGGCCTTCACGGCCCGGTCGCACACGGTGCCCGGGACGGGCTCCGGCTCCTCGTCCGGGTCGTCGTCCCGGTCGCCCGGCAACGCGTCGGCCGGCGGTTCGGGCAGCGGGTCGGCGCCGCAGCCCAGTCGGCGCGAGGCGGCGTCGGCGAGCCCGACGGCGGTCCGCAGGCCCGCCCCGGGGACTCCGGTGAGCAGTTCGCGGCCCAGCGTGGTCCGCACCAGCAGCCGGCCCGGCCGCCCCGCGTCGTCCCGGTCCAGGTCGGGGCAGCGCATCAGCAGCACGACCCGGCCGTTCTCGTCCACGAAACCGGGCAGCCCACCGGGCAGCGGGTCCCGCGACCCGTGCCCGTACTCGGAGAACTCGCCCCTCAGCTCCCGGTCGCGGTCGTCCCGCCGGGTGTACGCCTCCATGAACACGGCGGTGCGGTCCCGCTCCCCGCTCTCGTCCGCCATCGTCAGCAGACAGGAGTACGAGCCCAGGTCGTCCCCGGGGGAGGACTTCTCCTCCAGCAGCCGCCGGCCGTCGGGCACCAGGCGGTCCATCGCGTCCGGGTCCAGCGCGCCGTCGCAGGCCTCGCGGACCAGCATCCAGTCACGGGCGTACGGCTCGGCGACATAACCGGCCACCCCCAGCACCACCGCCCCGGCCACCACGGCCTTCACCCAGCGACGCACCGTGCCCCCGTCCCCGTACCCGCCCGTCCGGCCGCGCCCCCGGCAACCGGCCGCGGCCCCCGCGGCCCTCCCGGCCGCCGCCCGCCGACTCTACCGACCGCCGCCCCCGGCCCCCGGCCCGCCCCCGCAGCCGGAGGGCGGACTCAGGAGTCCCGTACGGCCGCCGCCGCCCACTCCTCCAGCTCCTCCGGGGTACGCGGCCCGGCGGTGCCCTCGGCCAGCAGTCCGCGCTCGCGCAGCACCGCCGCCACCGCCATGCCCCAGGGCCGCCGCAGCCCCGCGGCGGCCAGCAGCTCCCGGTCGCCGAGCAGCTCCGCCACCGGTCCGGTGCGCGGCCCCGCCGGGGTGAGCACCGCCGCCTCGTCCGCCCAGCGCAGCGCCAGGTCCACATCGTGGGTGGCCATCAGCACCGTGGTGCCCGAGGCGCGCAGCCGGTCCAGGGTCGCCAGCAGCCGCTCCTGGCCGTGCGGGTCGAGCCCGGCCGTCGGCTCGTCCAGGATCAGCACCCGGGGCCGCATGGCCACCGCGCCGGCGATCGCCGCGCGCTTGCGCTGCCCGTAGGAGAGCAGATGGGTGGGCCGGTCCGCGAGCGCCGTGATGTCCAGCGCCTCCAGGGCCTCGGCCACCCGGCCGCGTACCTCGGACTCGGCCAGCCCCAGGTTCATCGGCCCGAAGGAGACGTCCTGGGCGACCGAGGCGGCGAACAGCTGGTCGTCCGGGTCCTGCACCACCAGCTGCACCGTGGTGCGCAGCCGCACCAGCCCGGCCCGGTCGTACGCCACCTCCTCGCCGGCCAGCCGCAGCAGCCCCCGGTCCGGGCGCAGCCCGCCGCTGAGCAGCCGCAGCATGGTGGTCTTCCCGCTGCCGTTGCGGCCCAGCAGCGCCACCGCCCGGCCCTCGGCGACCGCGAAGTCCACCCCGCCGAGCACCGCGGGCCCCTCGTCGTAGGCGTACCCGGCGCCCACCAGCTCCACGACGGGCAGCCCGCCCGCGACGGACGTCATGACAGAAGACCTTTCAGTACGAGAGTGGCGGTCACCAGGGCGGCCAGCAGCGCGGCCGTGGCGGCCAGGAAGCGCCGGGAGAGGGCCGCCTCGGGCACCAGGACCCGCAGGGTGCCGTCGTACCCCCGGCCGGCCAGCCCCTCCTGGAGCCGCGCCGCCCGGTCGAAGGAGCGGACGAAGGCGATGGCGCCGAGTCCGGCCAGCGACCGCCAGGCCGCGGCCCGGCTCGCCTGCCCCAGCCGGGCCGCCTGCGCCTGGCGCACCTTGGCCACCGTGTCCAGCAGCAGGAAGCCGATCCGGTACATCACCAGGGCCACGTCCACGACCGGCGCCGGCACCCCGGCCCGTACCAACCGCGGCAGCACATCCGACACGGGCGTGGTGAACGCGAACAGCAGCACCCCCAGGGACGCCGCCGAGGTGCGCAGCAGCAGCTGCCCGGCGTGCAGCGGGCCGTCCGGGGCGAGCGACACCGCTCCGGCGCCGCCGCCCACCTGGAACAGCAGCGGGATCGCGCCCGTCACACAGAAGCCCAGCGGGAGGCGGAACGCCCGCCACAGCAGCCGGGGCGCCACCCCGGCCGGGCCGAGCAGCACCGCCAGGGTCGCGGCGCCGACCAGCGGGGCCCCCGGCCAGGCCGGCAGGCACACCGCGCTGAGCGTCAGACCGAAGCCCAGAACCGCCTTCTCCACCGGGTGGCGGCGGCGCCAGCGGCCGGCGTGCGCCGCCGCGTCGATCGGCAGCACCCGGTTACCCGGCAGCCCCGGTGTCCCGGGCCGCACCCGGGCCCGGGTCGGCGGCGGCCGCCGCACCCCCGGTGCCCTCGGCGGCGAGCGCCCGCGCCTCGCCCTGGCGGCGGCCGCGGCGCAGCCCGAAGTAGTACGCCAGGACACCCGCGCCCAGCGCCGCCTGGAGCGCGAACAGCGCCGACTCGACCTCGCCCGACGGCGGCTCGTACAGCGGGCTGAACCAGGGCTCGTAGTCCGGCTTCAGCTCGGTGATCGCCGTCTCGGCCTGCGCGTCGGCGCCGGCGAACGGCTCCTCCTTGTGGTCCCCGAGGCCCAGCGCCAGCGGGAGCACGGCGAGCGCCGCCACCACCAGCAGCAGCAGGGTGTTGATCTTCGCGTTGCGGCTCATCGCGCGGCCGCCTCCTTCTCCTCACCCGAGGCGCCGGCCTTGCCCGCGCCCTTGCCGGTCACCTTCGACAGCACACCGAGCCGCAGCAGTTCGCCCTTGCTGGACTGCGTCAGCAGCCGCATCACCAGCACGGTGAGCAGGCCCTCGCTGACCGCCAGCGGGATCTGGGTGAGCGCGAAGATGGAGCCGAACTTGGCCAGTGCCCCGGCGAAGCCGGTGCCCGGGTCGGGGAAGGCGAGCGCCAGCTGCACGCTGGTGACGCAGTAGGTGGACAGGTCGGCGACGAACGCGCCGAAGAAGACCGCCACCATCAGCGGCGCCCCGAAGCGGCGCAGCAGCCAGTAGGTGCCGAACCCGGCCCACGGTCCGACGATCGCCATCGAGAAGACGTTGGCGCCGAGCGTGGTCAGCCCGCCGTGTGCCAGCAGCAGCGCCTGGAACAGCAGGGTGATGGTGCCGAGCACCGCCATGATCGGTGGCCGGAACAGGATGGCGCCCAGCCCCGTACCGGTCGGATGGGAGCAACTGCCCGTCACCGACGGTATCTTGAGGGCGGACAGCACGAAGGTGAACGCCCCGGACGCACCCAGCAGGAGCGTCGACTCCGGGTTGCTCCGGACCTCGCGGGTCAGGGCGCGCACTCCGTGCACGACAAACGGAGCGGACGCGACGGCCCAGGCAGCCGCGTGCGCGGGGGGCAGATACCCCTCGGCTATATGCATGGTCGGGAGACCCTCTCCAGCACCTCGTGGATGGACAACGCGCCCTGGCCGGTCTCCTGGCTGACGGGTCATGCCGCCTCGGCTCCGCCTTCCCGGACGTGGCGGTCTCCCGCGGCGGTCCAGTGGCTTCCCGGAGGGGTTCCCCCGAGGGTGGAGCCGGACTTCCCGATCACAGTGGCGAGGGCCGCACCGGTACCGCACCGGATTTCCCGTACACCAAGGCGGTGTGACCCTAGTGCGTTGACCAGGTACATCACAACCCGCGTACCGGTGCTTCCGCCATCCCGCCGGGGTGGCGGAGGGCCACCCATGGGGGTCACTTCTTCCGGTAGCCGTACGCCTCCGCGGCCGCCGCCTCCACCGCGTCCAGGTCGCCGCCGGCCGCCGCCGTGACCACCGCCGCCACCGCCCCCTCCACGAACGGCGCGTCCACCAGCCGCGTGCCGTCGGGGAGTTCGTCGTCGGCCAGCAGGGCCTTGACCGTGAGCACCGCGCTGCCGAGGTCGGCCAGCACGGCCACCCCCGCCCCGCCGTCCACCGAGACGGCCGCCGCCGCGATCAGCTCCGTACTGGTGCCGAACCCGCCGCCCGGCAGCCCACCCGCGGGCGCCAGCGGGGTGCCCGCCCCGCCCGCCAGCCCGCGCGCCAGATCCGCGACCGACCCCGCGACCTCGGCGCTGTGCGACACCAGCACGATGCCGACCCGTCCCTCGACCCCGCCGCTCATCCCCGTCGCCCCTCTCCCTGGTCCGCTTCACCGGCCGCCTCCGCCAGCGCGGCCAGCAGCAGCGCCGCCGAGGTCGCCCCCGGGTCCTGATGGCCCTCGCTGCGCTCACCGAGATAGCTGGCCCGGCCCTTGCGCGCCCGCATCGGCACGGTCTCCGCCGCGCCCCGCGCCGCCGCCTCGGCGGCCGCCGCGTACGCCCCCGGCCCGTCCGCCGCCTGGGCCAGCGCGGCGACCGCCGGCTCCAGGGCGTCCAGCATCGTCTTGTCCCCGGCCTTCGCCCCGCCGAGCTGCCCGACCGCCGCGACCCCCGCGCCCAGCGCCTCCGCCAGCTGCCCGGGACCGACCTCCGCCGCTTCCCCGAGCGCCTTGCCGGTGCGGCGCAGCAGCGTGCCGTACAGCGGACCCGAGGCCCCGCCCACCGTGGAGATCAGCTGCCGCCCGGCCAGCGTCAGCACCGCACCCGGCGACTCGGGGGCGTCCTTCGCCAGCTCCGCCGCCACTGCGGTGAACCCCCGCTGGAGGTTCGCCCCGTGGTCGGCGTCCCCGATCGCCGCGTCCAGCTCCGTGAGCTGCCCGGCCTCCCGCTCCACCGCCGCCGCGGCGGCCGCCATCCACCGCCGGAAGGCGTCCGTGTCCAGCACCGCGCTCACCGTCCCCACCGCAGCGCCGGGGTGGACACCGGCGCGTCCCACAGCCGCAGCAGCTCCTCGTCGGCCCGGCACAGCGTCACCGAGCAGCCCGCCATGTCCAGCGAGGTGACGTAGTTGCCGGTCAGCGTGCGGGCCACCGGCACCCCGCGCTCGCCCAGCACCCGGTGCACCTCGGCGGTGAACCCGTACAACTCCAGCAGCGGGGTGGCGCCCATCCCGTTGACCAGCACCAGCACCGGTCCGCCCGGTGGCAGGTCCTCCAGCACCGCCTCCACCGCGAGGTCCGCGATCTCCCCGGAGGTCATCATCGGGCGGCGCTCCCGGCCCGGCTCGCCGTGGATGCCGATGCCCAGCTCCAGCTCCCCGGTCGGCAGGTCGAACGAGGGGCTGCCCTTGGCCGGGGTGGTCACCGAGCTCAGCGCCACCCCGAAGCTGCGCGAGCTCGCGTTGACCTGCCGCCCGATCGCCTCCACCCGCTCCAGCGGCGCCCCCTCCTCGGCCGCCGCCCCGGCGATCTTCTCCACGAACAGCGTCGCCCCGGTGCCGCGCCGCCCCGCGGTGTAGAGGCTGTCGCGGACGGCCACATCGTCGTCCACCAGCACCTTGGCGACCTGGATGCCCTCGTCCTCGGCCAGCTCGGCCGCCATGTCGAAGTTGAGCACGTCGCCCGTGTAGTTCTTCACCACGAACAGCACGCCCCGCCCGCTGTCCACGGCCGCTGCGGCCCGGACCATCTGGTCCGGCACCGGGCTGGTGAAGACCTCGCCCGGGCAGGCCGCCGCCAGCATCCCCGGCCCGACGAACCCGGAGTGCAGCGGCTCGTGCCCGCTGCCCCCGCCCGACACCAGCGCCACCCGCCCCTCCACCGGCGCGTCCCGCCGGACCACCAGCCGGTTCTCCACATCGACGGTCAGCTCGGGATGGGCGGCCGCGATCCCCCGCAGGGCGTCGGCGACCACGGTCTCCGGAACGTTGATCAGCATCTTCAACGGTGTCTCCTCGCCACGTCAGCCGCGCGGAATCCTCAAGTCTTCTCCGAAGGCGAGCCGGACCGCGGCGGACCCTCGCCCGTGCCGCCGCCCTTCATCATCCGCCATGGGCCCCCGGACCGCACGTGCCCACCCCGCGGCCCCGCCGGTCCGTGTTCCCGGTGACCTCCTCGCCCCGATGCCGCCGAGGCGGCACCGGCCCGGGACCGCTTTGCCGGTTCGGCAAGTTGCCGTGCCGACGTGTGGCGGAGGCGGCAAGGCTGGGCGCGTCCGAGACAAGGAGCCCCGATGAGCCCACCGACCCATCTGCCCACCGCGGCACGGCCGTCGCCGCGCCGCCTGCCGCACTCCGCGCACCCGGCGGCGGCCCTGGTGCTCGCCCTGCTGCTGATGCTCGCCGGCGCGGCCTGCTCCCCGCCGCCGGCGGGCGACGAGGTGCCCGCCCACGCCGCCGCCACCCATGACGACCCCCGGTTCGCCACGACCTTTCGGCACGAGTTCGCCGAGGTGGACGGCGTCCGAATGCACTATGTGACCGGCGGCAGCGGCCCGCCCGTGGTGCTGATCCACGGCTGGCCGCAGACCTGGTACGGCTGGTGGCCGATCATGCCGGAACTCGCCGAGCATCACACGGTCTATGCCGTCGACCTCCCCGGACTGGGGGACAGCACCGGCACACCGACCGGCTACGACAAGGCCACGCTGGCGCGGTACGTCCACACGCTGGTCGCCGAGCGCCTCGGGGTGGACGAGGCCGCCGTCATCGGGCACGACTTCGGCGCCGCGGTGGCCTTCCAGTACGCCAGCCGGTTCCCCGGCGACACCGCCCGCCTCGGCTACCTCGACCTGCCACTGCCCGGGCCCGCGATCGACGCACCCACCTACCGCGCACTGAGCTGGCATATCGCCTTCCACTCCCAGCGGCGGATCCCCGAGGCGGTCGTCGGCGACGACGTCCGCGCGTATCTGGCGCTGTTCTACCCCCAGGTCGCCTTCCGCGGCACGGCGTTCGGCGGCACCTCCGACCGCTCCCCGTTCACCGGCGCCGAGATCGACGAGTACGCCCGTACCTACCGCCGGCCCGCGGCCCTGGCGGGCGGCTTCGCGCTCTACCGCGCGCTCGACCAGGACGTCCGGGACACCGTGGCGGCGGCACCGGTCCGGGATCCGGTCCTGCTGATGACCGCTCAGGGGCAACTTGACGCCATCCGGTCCACCGCGGCCCCGCGGATGCCCCGTATCGAGCGGGCGGTGGACGTACCGAACGCCGGGCACTGGCTGGTCGAGGAGAACCCCCGGTTCGTCACCGCCGAACTGCTGCGTTTCCTCAAGGGGTGACCGCGCCACCGGAGCGATGGGTGACCGCTGCCGCCCGGAGCGCGTCTCCCTGGGCGAGGACGCCGCCTTCCTGCCCACCCGAAAGAGAGCCCGCCATCGTGCACACCTACGACATCACCGTGACCACCACCGCCTCGCCGGAGACCGTCTGGAGACTGCTGGTCGACGCCGCGAGCTGGCCACTGTGGTCCAGGGTGGACAGCCTGGACGCGGCCCGGTCGGTCGGCCTGGACCCGGGCGGTGACGACGGCGTCGGTGCCGTGCGGGCCTTCCGGACGGGACGCACCGTGACGGGGGAGCGGCTGACGGAGAAGGTCGAGCCACGCCTCCTGGCCTACGAGGACGCCTTCAACCCGTCGATGCGCGACTACCGCGCGCGTATCGAGCTGACGCCGGCCCCGGGCTCCGGCACGGTTATCCACTGGTACGGCACGTACCGGACGGGCCGGCTGACGGGCCTCTTCCTGCCGCGCTACCTGCGGACATTCATGCGGGGCATGGCGGAGGGGCTGGCCCGCCACGCCGAGGAGCAGCAGGGCGGGCCGACCCGGTGACCCCGGTCGTCAGCGGCCCACGGGGGTCTCCCGTGCCACCCGTGACAGCTTGTCGGGGTTGCGCACCGCATAGACCCCGGTGACCCGGTCGTCCTCGATCCGGACCGCCACCACACTGTCGATCTCCCCGTCGAGGCGGACGATCAGCGCCGGGCAGCCGTTGATCTGCGCCGGCTCCAGCGACACCTCCTCGTCCGTCTTGCGCAGCACCCCGGCCAGCCAGCGGACCACCTTGTCCGGCCCCACCAGCGGGCGCAGCGCGGCCTGGCGGAGCCCGCCGCCGTCGGTCAGCGCCACCACGTCCGGCGCCAGGATGTCGAACAGGCCTTGCAGGTCGCCGGTCTCCACCGCCTGCCGGAACGCCCCGAGCACGGCCCGGGTCTCTGCCGGGGAGACGGCGGCGCGCGGCCGGCGCGCGGCGACATGGCCGCGCGCCCGGTGGGCGATCTGGCGGACGGCCACCGGGCTCTTGCCGACGGCCTCGGCGATCTCCTCGTAGCCGAGGGCGAACACCTCGCGCAGCACGAACACCGCCCGCTCGGTCGGCGGCAGGGTCTCCAGGACCAGCAGCATCGCCATCGACAGGCTCTCGGCCAGCTCGACGTCCTCGGCCACGTCCGGCGCCGTCAGCAGCGGCTCCGGCAGCCACGGCCCCACATACGACTCCTTGCGCCGGGCGAGGGTACGGAGCCGGGTGAGGGCCTGGCGGGTGGTGATCCGGATCAGATAGGCGCGCGGTTCGCGCACCTCCGCGAAGTCCACCTCCGACCAGCGCAGCCAGGTCTCCTGCAGGACGTCCTCCGCGTCGGCCGCCGAGCCCAGGATCTCGTAGGCCACCGTGAACAGCAGACTGCGGTGGGCGACGAACGCCTCGGTGGCGGGGTCCGCACGGCCGCCCCCGTCCGCCGTGCCACCCGCTGCTTCCTGGTCCATGACCGCCGCCTCCCGACTCCTCGACCCGGACGTGTCCACCCACAGGACGCCCCGCCCCGCCGGGCTGTGACACCCGGGCGGTGTGAGCCGGATCATGCCACCAGCGGGGCGGGGCCTGCGGTGGTGCGCCGCTACGGGGCGATCGCCAGGTCGAAGAGGCGGACGGCGCCGTTGGCGGGCAGGACGACCAGCTCGACCCGCTTGGCCGGGTCCAGCTCCACGGAGTGGGCGAAGACGCGGTACGCGATCCCGGCGTTGCCGTAGCCGTCGGGGCGGTTGCGTCCGTCGGTGGACGCCACCAGGGCCGCCCCGTGCGCGGTGGCCTCCTGGAAGGACCAGTTGGGGAAGCCGATGGCCCCGCTGGTGCTGGTGCCGTCGGTGTAGATCACCGTGGCCGTCCCGGTGGCGCCCAGGCCCACTCCGGAGCCCAGGAACACCAGCCGCTTCCCCTGGCCGCTCAGTTGGACGGCCTGCCCTTTGGCGGAGGCGTTGTTCCTCGCACCGGGTGCGGCGGCCGGCCAGGTGAGCGAAGCGCCCAGCGCGGTGACCGGCGCTCCGGGCGTCAGCCCCGCCGCGGCCAGCTTCTGCGTCGAGAAGCTGTTGCCCTCGCCGTCGAAGTCGCCGGGGGCGGTGTCTCCCTCGTCGGTGGCGCCCACATTGTCGTACGCGTCGGAGAGCCGGGCCAGCACCGGCCCGGAGCGCTCCACCCGGCTGCCGGTCGCGCTGCCCCGGCCGTCGCCGCCCCGGTAGGTGGCGGTGGCGGTGAAGGTCCGCAGGGTGAACCCGGGCCGGCGCTCCGGGACGTGGATCCGGAAGGCCGCGGTGGCCGAGGCGCCCGGCCGCACCGCTCCCGGCACCGCTGTCACCGAGGGCTGGACGGCCCAGCCGGCCGGGCCCCGGAAGGAGACCTTGAGCCCGCGCATCCGGTCCGGGCCGGTGTTGGTGACGGTGACCTCCACCTCGGAGACGGCCGGGCCGTCCAGGTCGACGGCCGAGACCGCCACCCGGGTGGGCTCGGCGGCCCGCGCGGGCGAGTGCGCCGCACCGGCGGCCGACGGGGCCGCGGTCGCGGCGCCGACCGGTGCGGTCAGCGCCACCACCGCCATGGCCAGCGCGGCCACGGCTCTTCGGGACGTACGCGGGAACATCGGCGACAGCGACATCGGCTACTCACTCCTCGGTACGGGAAGGCAGGGGGGACGGGGTCAGACCGGGGGCATCTCGGTGGCCCGGGAGTCCAGCCCGGGCCGCAGGTTCACCCAGGAGCCCCGGGTGAAGTCGGGCACCGCGACCGGCCGGCCGTTCCGCTCCAGGGACTCGACGCTCAGCGGCACCGGCGCGCACCACGCGGCCGAGTCGTACACGTCGATGTCCGGCACCAGGCCCGCGCGCATCAGCTGGACGGTGCGCCACTGAAGGACGTAGTCCATCCCGCCGTGGCCGCCGCCCTCCGCCTCCTCGGCGAGCTTGCGCCACAGCCAGTGGTCGAACTCCTTGCGGTACGGGGCGAAGTCCCGCCAGGAGTGGCCCGAGTGGTCCGGCTCGAAGTACACCCGGGCCCCGGTCGGGGAGGTCCCCGCGTAGTCCTCGAAGATGCCCCGGCTGCCGGCCAGGGTGTTGATCCGGCTGTACGGGCGGGGCGAGCTGACGTCGTGCTCGGCGCGGATCACCCGGCCGTTGGCCGTCTCGATCATGCAGGTGACCAGGTCGCCGTTGACATAGGTCTCGTTCCAGGAGGGGTGCCCCCTGGGCACGAACCGCTCGCGGTAGTCGGCGAGCCCCTTGGGCGCGGTGGCGGTCGCGCTGAGCGTCGTCAGCCGGTCGCCCCGGTTGATGTCCATCG
Organism: Streptomyces sp. NPDC046887; assembly: GCF_040644755.1. Taxonomy (NCBI): domain Bacteria; kingdom Bacillati; phylum Actinomycetota; class Actinomycetes; order Kitasatosporales; family Streptomycetaceae; genus Streptomyces; species Streptomyces sp. NPDC046887. The sequence goes on along the minus strand of NZ_JBEYXH010000041.1, from coordinate 24,064 downwards.
CCGCGGCGATCGGCGCCAGCCCGTGCATCGCGTAGAACGAGGCGGTGGAACGGGTGTGCCAGCGGCGGCGCCAGGCGTCGGTGTAGTAGGTGTCGGAGAACAGCAGTTCGCGCAGGTCGTGCAGATAGCCGCCGTGCCCGTTGGTGACCTCGCCGAACACGCCCTCGTGCGCCATCTTCAGCATCGCCAGCTCGTTGCGCCCGTAGTTGCAGTTCTCGGCGAGCATCAGATGGCGGCGGGTGCGCTCGGAGGTGTCCACCAGGTCCCACAGCTCGTCCAGCTCGGTGGCGATGGGCAGTTCGACGATGACATGCTTGCCCGCGAGCAGCGACGCGCGGCCCTGGGCGTGGTGGAACTCCCAGGGTGTGGCGATGTAGACGAGGTCGATGTCGTCCCGGCGCAGCATCCGGGTGTACGCGTCGGCGGAGCCGCCGTACTCGGCGGGGCGGGGCCGGCCGGCCGTGACCAGGGCGTCGGCCACCCGCTTGGCGCGGTCGGCGCGGATGTCGCAGACGGCGGTGACCCGGCAGCCCGGGACGGCGGCCCAGCCGGGGGCCATGCCGGCGCCCCGGTTGCCCAGCCCGATCACCGCGACCCGGACCGTCCGGTGCGGGGCGTACGCCACATTGATCATGGACTTCTGGCCGGGGCGGCGCCGCGGGGCCGCGGCCGCGGTGGCGGCGGTGGGGGAGGCGGCGGCCGCCGGGGCGGCGGCCGCCATACCGAGGGCGAGCGCACCTCCGGCGAGCGCACCGCCCAGGACCGAACGCCGCTGGACAGCCGGGAGTTCAGGTATCACGAATCGCTCCAGACGTGGTGGGGGAGGACCGCTGGCGCGCATGACTGTGTCGGAGCTGACAAGTTCGTGTCAATAGTTGATTCAGAAGGTGCTGAAACGAGCAGAAACGCTCAGAAGGGTGAATGGCGCGAAACCGTCTGCCCGCTGGAAAGTTCAGGGCGGGGGAGGGGTAGGTACTCGGGAGGGTCGATCCAGATCGGACCGTGGCTGCCGCCATGGTGAGCGATTACGCTTCGTTCCTCCCGCCATGGATCACATGGAAGCAACCAATCGCAGAGGAGACAGGCGTGCCGCACATCGACGCCGAGATCGCCAGCCAGCCGCACTGCTGGAACCGGGCCGCCGCCCTCGCCGCCACCCGGCCCGACGGTCTGCCCCGGCCGGGCGAGCGCGTCGCCGTCGCCGGCTGCGGCACCTCGCTCTATATGGCCCAGGCGTACGCCGCGCTGCGCGAGGGCGCGGGCCTCGGCGAGACCGACGCCTTCCCCGCCTCCGAGTTCCCCACCGGGCGCCGCTACGACCGGGTCGTCGCCCTCACCCGCTCCGGCACCACCACCGAGGTGCTCACCCTGCTGGCGCGACTCGGCGGCACCGTGCCCACCCTCGCCCTCACCGCCGACCCGGACACCCCCGTCGCCACCGCCGCCAACCACCTCGTGGTGCTGGACTTCGCCGACGAACGCTCCGTGGTGCAGACCCGGTTCGCCACCACCGCGCTCACCTTCCTCCGCGCCACCCTGGGCCTGCACACCGCCGGGATCGAGGCCGACGCCCGCCGGGCGCTGGCCGAGGACCTCGCCCCCGCCCTGCTGAAGTGCGCCCAGTTCACCTTCCTCGGCCAGGGCTGGACCGTTGGCCTCGCCCATGAGGCCGCCCTGAAGATGCGGGAGGCCGCCCGCGCCTGGACCGAGTCCTACCCGGCCATGGAGTACCGCCACGGGCCGATCAGCATCGCCGCGCCCACCACCGCCACCTGGTCCCTCGGCCCCGCTCCGCAGGGGCTGGACGAGGACGTGGCCGCCACCGGCGCGCTCTGGATCGCCGGCACCCTCGACCCGCTCGCCGAACTCGTCCGCGTACAGCGCCTCGCCGCCGCCCTCGCCACCAGCCTGGGCCTCGACCCGGACGAGCCGCGCAACCTCACCCGCTCGGTCGTGCTCGCCGAGGACTGACCGCACCCGCCCTGCGGAAGCAGCCACCGCCTCTCGCCGGCCCCAGAAAAGCGCCCCAGAAAGCCAAGGACCGCACCGTGCCGCTGACCACCACCCGCGCACTCGTCGACCGCGCCGCCGCCCGCGGCGAGGCCGTCGTCGCGTTCAACGTCATCACCCTGGAACACATCGAGGCCGTACTCGACGGCGTACGGGCCACCGGCCGACCGGTGATCCTCCAGATCAGCGAGAACGCCGCCGCCTACCACGGCGGCCGCCCCGAGCCGCTCGCCGCGGCCGCCGCGCACTGCGCCGAGCAGTCCGCGGTGGAGGCCGCCCTCCACCTCGACCATGTCAAGGACGAGGAGTTGCTGCACCGGGCCGCCGACGCCGGGTTCTCCTCCGCCATGTTCGACGCGGCCCAGCTGCCGTACGCGGCCAATGTCCAGGCCACCCGCCGGGCCGCCGACTGGGCGCACCGCAACGGCCTCTGGCTGGAGGCGGAGCTTGGCGAGGTCGGCGGCAAGGACGGGCAGCCGCCGCTGGACGCGCACGCCCCTGCCGCCCGTACCGACCCCGCCGAGGCCGTCCGGTACGTCGCCGAGACCGGTGTGGACGCCCTGGCCGTCGCCATCGGCAGCACCCACGCCATGACCTCCCGGGACGCGGTCCTGGACCACGGGCTGCTGGGCGAGTTGCGCGCCGCGCTGGCGGTGCCGCTGGTGCTGCACGGCTCCTCCGGGGTGCCCGACGACGAGCTCGGCCGCGCCGTACGCGGCGGAATCGCCAAGGTCAACATCGGCACCGCGCTCAATGTGGCGCTCACCGCCGCCGTACGCGACCATCTCGACCGGCACCCCGACGCGGTGGACCCGCGCCGCTACCTCGACGCCGGGCGCACCGCGATGGCGGCCGCCGCGGCCCGGCTCACCCAGGCCGTGGCCCAGGCGTCCCAGGTCTCCCCGGCATCCCCGGCACCGGCCGTCACCGCCTGACCGCGACCGCCCCCGCGCGCCCGGGGACGTCCGCCCGCCGCGTGGACCGCCGGCCGGTGTGCGCCAAGATGGTGCGGGAGGGGCCCACCGCGGGCCTTCCCGCAGCTCCGGCCGGTCGCCGGTCCGCGCGGGTACACGCCGGCACCGGTCGGCACGAAGGGGACGGACAGCATGAAGGCGCACGAGAGGTGGACCCGGCTGCTGGAGGTGCTCGCCGAGGAAGGGCACCTGTCCGTTACCGACGCCTCCGCCCGCCTCGACGCCTCCCCGGCCACGGTGCGCCGGGACATGGACGAGCTGGCCCGCCAGCAGCTGCTGACCCGCACCCGGGGCGGCGCGGTGGCCGGAGGCACAATCTCCTACGACCTTCCGCTGCGCTACAAGACCTCCCGCCGCGCCGACGAGAAGCAGCGGATCGCCCGGGCGGCGGCCGAGGCGATCCCGCCGGGCGCCATCGTCGGCCTCAACGGCGGTACCACCACCAGCGAGGTGGCCCGGGAGCTGGCCGTACGCGCCGACCTGAGCGAACACGGCCCCGGCGAGGCGCTGACCATCGTCACCAACGCCATCAACATCGCCAACGAGCTGGCCGTCCGGCCGCACATCAAGACCGTGGTCATCGGCGGAGTCGCCCGCTCTCACTCCTATGAACTCACCGGGCCGTTCGCCGACGCCGTCCTCCGGCACCTGGCCCTGGACTATGTGATCCTCGGGGTCAACGCCGTGCACCCCGACTTCGGGGCGGCCTGCCATGACGAGGGCGAGGCCATGGTGAACCGGGCCATCGCCGAACGAGCCGAACGGGTCGTGGTCGCCGCCGACTCCACCAAGCTCGGCCGCCGCGCCTTCGCCCAGGTTTGCCCCACCGCCGACATCGCCCGGATCGTCACCGACCGGGAGGTCCCCGAGGAGCTGGTGACCCGGTTCACCGACCGGAACATCGAGGTCACCCAGGTCTGACGCCCGGGGACGCCGTCGCCGGAACCGCCCGGATGCCGGTACGCAGCCGGGCCCGGGCCGCCTCCGGGGCGCCCACCCCGTCCAGGGCGAGCAGCGCCGCGCCCAGCACCGGGGGCGCCGTCACCACCCGGGGCACCGCCCTCGGGGCGCGGGCGGCGAGCAGGGCGGCCACCCGCTCGTCCAGCGCGGTGTGCCCGGCCGCCAGCACACTGCCGCCCAGCACCACCGGGACGTCCTCGGTCAGCAGGCCCAGCCGCTCCAGGGCGACCAGCGCCATCGCCGCCACCTCCCCGGCCAGCCGCTCCACCAGGGCGGCCGCCACCGCGTCCCCGGCGGCCGCGACCGCGAACAGCACCGGCGCCAGCTCATGCCGCCAGCCGGCGCGCACCCGCCGCAGATGGACGGCCTCGATCAGCCCGTACATCGAGTCCAGCCCGAAGTGCGCGGGCAGCGCCCGGGCCAGCTCCGTGGGGTCCCCGCGGCCGTCCTCGGCCCGCGCCGCCCACCACATCGCCTCCTCGGCCAGCCCCACACCGCCGCCCCAGTCACCGGAGATGCGGCCGATCGCGGGGAAGCGGGCGGTACGGCCGTCCGGCAGCATCCCGACGCAGTTGATGCCCGCCCCGCACACCACCGCCACCCCCCGCGGTTCCTCGGCACCGGCCCGCAGCAGCGCGAAGGTGTCATTGCGTACCACCGCCGTACGCGCCCAGCCACGCTCCGCGATCGCCGCGCCGAGCGCCTCCTCCTCGGCCGGGAAGTCGGCGTTGGCCAGACAGGCCGACACCAGCTCCACCCCGCCCGGCGCCATCCCCGCGGCCCGGGCCCGCTCCAGCGCCTCGGCGACCGGCACCGCCAGCACGTCCAGCGCCGCCCCGACCCCCACCACCGGCGGCTGGAACCCGCCGCCCCGGGCCCGCCCGAGCACCGTGCCGTCCACGCCCACCACGGCCACATCCGACTTGCTGTTGCCCGCGTCGACCGCGAGCACGGCGGCCCCGTTGCCCGTTTCCCCCGTTCCGTTGCCTGTTTCCCGGGCCTCGTTGCCTGTTTCCCCGGTCCCGTTGCCCGCCCCCCGGGCCCCGTTGCCCGGTTTCCCGGCCCCGTTGCCCGCCAGCTGGCCTCCGCCGCCCGGCCCCCCGCTCACGCCCATGCCAGATGCTCCCGGTTGTGCGCCAGCAGCCGGTCGGTCAGCCCGTCGGCGAGCGCGTACTGCCCGATCAGCGGATGCGCCAGCAGCGCCCGGAACACCCGCTCCCGGCCACCGCGCAGCGCCGCGTCCAGCGCCAGGTCCTCATACGCCGTCACCTGGGCGATGAGCCCCGCGTACAGCGGATCGAGCACCGGGGCGGGCAGCGGGGCGGCGCCGGCCGCGTCCACCCGGGCCTGCACCTCCACCACCGCGTCGTCCGGGAGGAACGGCAGGGTGCCCCTGTTGTACGTGTTCACCACCTGCGTCCCGGGGTGCGGCCCGAGCAGCGCGGCGGCCAGGTCCACGGCCGCCTCGGAGTAGAAGGCCCCGCCGCGCCGGGCCAGCAGCTCCGGCTTCTCGTCCAGCGCGGGATCGCCGTACAGCTCCAGCAGCTGACGCTCCATCTCGGCCACCTCCGCGGCCCGGGACGGCTTGGTGGCCAGTTCGCGGACGACCTCGTCATGGGCGTAGAAGTAGCGCAGATAGTAGGAGGGCACGGTGCCCAGCCGGTCCAGCAGGGAGCGCGGCATCCGCAGATCGGCCGCGACGGCCTCGCCGTGCTCGGCGAGCAGCCGGGGCAGCACATCCTCGCCGTCCGGGCCGCCGAGCCGCACCCCCAGCTCCCAGCTGAGATGGTTGAGCCCCACATGGTCCAGATGGACTCGCTCGGGCGTGGTGCCCAGCAGCGCGGCGAACTTCCGCTGGAAGCCGATCGCCACATTGCACAGCCCCACCGCCCGGTGACCGGCCTTCAGCAGGGCCCGGGTGACGATGCCGACCGGATTGGTGAAGTCGATGATCCAGGCGTCCGGGCTGGTCCGCCTGACCCGTTCGGCGATGTCCAGCACCACCGGCACGGTGCGTAGCGCCTTGGCCAGCCCGCCCGCCCCGGTGGTCTCCTGCCCCACACAGCCGCACTCCAGCGGCCAGGTCTCGTCCTGCTGCCTGGCCGCCTGCCCGCCCACCCGCAGTTGCAGCAGCACCGCGTCCGCGCCCTCGACGCCCGCGTCCAGGTCCGAGGTGGTCACCACCTTGCCCGGATGGCCCTGCCGGGCGAAGATCCGCCGGGCCAGCCCGCCGACCAGCTCCAGCCGCTCGGCCGCCGGATCGACCAGCACCAGCTCGGTGACCGGCAGGGTGTCACGCAACCGCGCGAACCCGTCGACCAGTTCGGGCGTATAGGTCGAACCGCCCCCCACCACCGTCAGTTTCATCAGCTCAGCCCTTCGTCGGAATGCACGGACAGCGGGACGGATACGCCATGCCGTCCGGCGGCGTACCCGCCTACCGCGAGGTGTCGAAGACCTCGTCACGGGTGGCGGCCAGCGCGCACTCCAGTGCCCCGCTCAGCACCGGATCGTCCGTGACGGAGCCCAGGACCAGCCGGGGCCGCGCGACGGCGAGTTCGGCCAGCTCGGCGGCCACCCGTGCGCGCAGGGGCTCGCCGCCCGTGGTGATCGCCCCGCCCGCGAGGACCACCAGCGCCGGGTCGAGGAGGGCGACCAGCGAGGCGAGACCGGTGGCCAGCCGGGTGCCGTACACCTCCCGCAGCGCGCGGTACGGGCCGGTGTCCGCCTCGGCCGACCGGGCCAGCAGCACCGCGGCCACCTCCGGATACGGGCCCTCGGGCACCTCCCGCACCCCCAGCTCCCGGGCCAGCGCGGGCAGCGTCTGGGCGCCGGCCAGCCGCTGGAAGCCGCCGCCGTTCTCCTGCGCCACCCCCCGTACCAGCTCCGTCCCCGGCACCGGCAGGAAGCCGACCTCCCCGGCGCCGCCGGTGAAACCGCGGTGCAGCCGCCCGCCCAGCACCAGCGCGGCGCCCAGGCCCTCGGCGCTCCACAGCAGCACGAAGTCCCCCTGGCCGCGCGCGGCCCCGGTCCGCTGCTCGGCCACCGCCACCAGATTGACGTCGTTGTCGTACTCCACCGGCATCGGCAGCGCCTGAGCCAACTCCCGTAGCAGGGTGGGGGAGTGCCAGCCGGGCAGGTGGGAGGCGTAGCGCAGCCGCCCGGTGGACGGGTCGAACGCCCCGGGGGTGCCGATCACCAGCCGGCGGACGTCCGCCCGGCTGAGCCCGGCCGCCTCCACCGCCCCGTCCAGCGCCCGGGTCACCCGCGCCACGGCCCCCTCCGCCGCTCCCTCCGAGGCGGCGGGCAGCTCGTACGTTCCGACCACCGCCCCGGTCACATCGGCCACCGCGGCGCGGATACGGGCCGCGGTGACATCGAGCCCGGCGGCGTAGGCGGCACCGGGCTCCAACGCGTACAACCGCGCACCGGGCCCGGGCCGCCCGGTGCTGGTGCCGGTGGCGCGGACCAGCCCCGCCTCCTCCAGCCGGGCGAGCACCTGGGAGGCGGTCGGCTTGGAGAGCCCGGTGAGCGCCCCGATACGGGTACGGGACAGAGGTCCGTGCTCCAGCAGCAGATCGAGCGCGGCCCGGTCGTTCATCGCCCGCAGCACCCGCGGCGTACCGGGAACACCCTGGGCCATGGCCCCCCGCCTCCCCGCCGTTCCTCAATAGTCAGGAAAGTTTCCTGTCGTCGGACGGAGAGAAGCTACGGCGCCGACTCGGAGCACGTCAAGGCCCCGGTCCCGGCGGGGGACGGGGCCTCAAGTAGCGGGGCAGGTCAGTCGAGACGGTGGACGAGCTGGGTGCCCAGCTCATAGCGGGCACCGGCGACGGCCAGCTTTCCGTCGCGGATCCTGGCGGCGAGGTCGGGTTCGGCGGCCAACGCGGCGCGGACCCGTCGGACGTTGGCGGTGATGGCGGCGTCCACCCGCTGCTCCACGGGGAGCGCGCGGTCGATCGCGGGGCGGAGCTGGTCGGCCAGATACTGGATGTGCGCGGGCAGCCGCTCCCCGGTCTCGTCCGCCTCCACGGCCGCGGCGACGGCGCCGCAGGAGGCGTGCCCGAGGACCATGATCAGCGGGATGCCGAGCTCCAGGGCGCCGTACGCGATGCTGCCGAGCACCGCCTCGTCCAGTACCTCGCCCGCCGAACGCACGGTGAGCAGATCGCCGAGGCCCTGGTCGAACACCAGCTCAGGTGGCACCCGCGAGTCGACGCAGCCCAGCACGATGGCGAACGGATGCTGCCCGGCGACCAGTTCCCTCCGCAGCGCGCGGGCCTCATGCGGATGGTGCTGCCGGAAGGCGCGCCACCGCCGGTTTCCGGCCGTCAGTTCGGCGAGCGCCTGCCGCGGGGTGGTGGGACGCGGCTTCCCGGACGTCTCCCCTGGGGACGGCGAGGGCCGTGGTGCTTCGGCCCACGGCGCTTCGGGTGCGGCGGAGGCGGTGGAGCGGCCCAGTGCCAGGGCGCCGCCCACCGTGGCGCCGGCGGCGAGCACGGACCTGAGCAGCGTACGGCGCGAGCCGCCGGACCCGGTCGCGGCACCGCTGTCGTGTTCCCTTGTCCCGGTCACGGAGGGGAAGTTAGCGCCGGGGGTGGCGAACGGGCGGCGCCTTGCCCGTTCTTGGGCCGGACTTGGGGCCTTCTTGGCCACAGGGTCCGGAGCGCGGGTCGGACCGGGGCCGGATCAGGGCCGCCGCGTCCGCGCACCGTTGATGCCGCCATTCCTCAACTTCTGTTCTCCTCAGGGCCCTTGCATGGCCAAGTGGTCTCCCGGGCGCAGGGCCGTTCACCCTCCCGGGCGCGGGTCAGCAGCCGGAACAGCCCGTGCAGCACCACCGCGGTGAGCGCGCCCGCCACCACCCCGCTGCCCAGCACACTCCGTACCCAGCCGGGGAAACCGTCGTACAACCCGGGGGAGACCACCGGCAGCAGTCCCGCCGCGAGCGCCACGGCCGCCACCATCGCGTTGCCCCGGTCGTCCAGGTCGACCCGGCGCAGCATGCCCACCCCCAGCACGGCGATCACCGCGTACACCACCAGGGCGCTGCCGCCCACCACGGCCGGCGGGATGCCCGCGAGCCACCGTGACACCGGGGCGAGCAGCCCGCAGCCCAGCAGCAGCACCCCGGCGCCCGCCGTGACGAACCTGCTGCGCACCCCGGTGAGCCGACTGATGCCGATGTTCTCCGAGCTGGTCACCAGCGGCGCACTGCCGAACACCCCGGCCAGCAGCGAGGCCACCGCGTCCGCCCGGGCCACCCGGGGCACATCCCGCCCCGGGTCGGGGGTGCGGCCCACCGTCTCGCTGTTCAGCACGGTCTGACCGCTCGCCTCGGCCAGCGAGGTGAGACTGAAGACCAGCAGCGGCAGCGCGGCCAGTAGGTCGAACTGCGGTACGCCGTACGGCAGGAGCCGCGGCAGCGCCGCCTCGGTGGCCCCCGGCGGGGCGAACGCGCCGAGCCCGGTGGCCACCGCCACCAGGGTGCCCGCGGCCATCCCCAGCAGGATCGAGGTCTGCCGCCACACCCCGCGCAGCAGCAGATACGCGGCGAGGGTGCAGCCCACCGTGACGGCGGCGAGCGCCAACGCGGACGGTGCGGCGGGGCGGCCGGGCGCCCCGGTGACCAGTCCGGCGGCCACCCGCACCATGGAGACGCCGATCAGCAGCACGGTCACCCCCATCACCAGCGGCGGGAAGAGCCGCACCGCCCGTGCGTACAGCGGCAGTACGGCCAGCAGGAGCAGCGCCGCCAGGATCACCGCGCCGCTCGCCGTGGCCGGGCCGTGCTCGGCGGCCACCTGGAGGAAGAGGGCGGTGGCGGCCCCGCCCGGCAGCATCACGAAGGGCAGCCGGGCGCCGATCCGCCAGGGCCCCAGCGACTGCAGCAGGGTGCCGGCGCCGCAGAGCAGCAGGGTGACGCTGAGCAGCGAGGCGGTCTGACCGGGGGTCAGCCGCAGCGCGTCGGCGGTGAGGAAGGCGGTGGAGACCGGGGCGGCGACCATCGCCAGCACATGCTGCCCGGCCAGCGGCACCAGCCGCGCCACCGGCAGCCGCTCGTCCACCGGATCCGGCGGAGCCGATGCCGTCCGGGCGGTGGCCTTGGTCATCGCCCGCCGCCGGCGGTCAGCCAGGGCAGCTCCTCGGCCCCGTAGCGGTACGCGCGGAATACCGCGTTCGGCTCGGCCGGGAAGAGCGAGCGGACCTCCGACTCGCGGTAGGCCCCGAACTGCGGGACCACGTACTCCCAGCACAGATATCCCTCGGCGGTCACCTCGAACAGCCGGCCCGACGGCGAGTCGGTGACCAGGGTGTTGCCGTTGGGCAGCCGCTGGGCGCTGCCCATGAACGGGGCGAAGAAGGACTCGCGCGCCGGGTCGTGGTACTCCCACACCACCTGCCCGCCGGGCCGCTCGATCTCCACCACCCGCGAGTAGGGCACATCGCAGCCGGGCCGGAAGACGCCGTTGTCGAAGACCAGCAGCCGGCCGCCGGGCAGTTCGGTCGGGGCGTGCTGCTGGGAGACGGTGCCGGGTCCGGTGCGCCAGACCACCTCGCCGCTCGCCCGGTCGATCACCACCACCGCGGACACACTGCGCAGGCTGGCCAGGATGGTGCCGTCGGCGAGCGGGGTGACGCTGTTGACCAGCGGCCAGTGCTCGCGCGCGTAGTCCGGGTGCAGCGGGTACTCCTCCCGGTCCAGGTGGTCGGCGGCCCGCCAGGACCAGGTGGTCCGGCCCTCCGCGTCCACCTCCGTGATGGTGTCCGCCCACACCGTGCCGTCCGCCGCCTCCGAGCCGGCCACCCCGCCCCGTACGGCCTCCGCGTCCGCACCGCGCAGCGGCTCCAGCGCGGTGTAGAGGATGCGGCCGTCGTCCAGGTGGTGGGCGTCATGGTGCTGGAGCGGGTCGCGGTGCTCCCGCAGCATGGTGCCGTCCGGGGCGGCCTGGAGCATCACCCCGCCCCGGTACTTGTGCCACATCGGGAAGAGCGCGGGCTGGTCCGGCAGCACACCGTTGTACGCGAGCCGGCCGTCGGCCAGCAGCCGGGCGTGCCGGCCCGGGCGGTAGGGGAAGCGCCACCGGTGCGCCACCGCGCCGTACAGGTCGATCAGATACACCTCCCCGCCACCGGTGAGCGGGGCGTAGAGGGTGTAGCCGTCGAACGCCGCCTCGGGGTCCAGCGCGATGAGCCCGGTGCCGCGGCGCCGCCGGCTGTTCTGGTCCACCGGGGTGGCGGTCCGCGACGGTGGCGGGGCCGCCGGGGTCACCGGATGCACCGGCGTCGTCGAAGTCATCGAAGTCCCTAACCTGTGTCAAAGTTTCTTTGATGGAGTGGAGCGGGAACGACGCTAGCGGCGCTGTGTTGCGGGCGTATGGCGGCCGTATGACACCGTTCGGCCGCAGGTCCGGGCGGGTTAGGGTGCGGGAACGGGCCCTTGGGCGGGTCGAGCGGCGGGAGGCGGCGGGGTATGGGTGCGGCGGAGGGCGAGCCGGCGGGGCTGCGGGTGGGGGCGAGTGTGCGCCGGCGGCGCCGCGCGCTGGATCTGACCCTGGCCGAGGTGGCGGAGCGCTCCGGGCTGTCGGTGCCCTTCCTCAGTCAGGTCGAGAACGACCGGGCCCGGCCGAGCATGCGCTCGCTCCAGCGGGTGGCCGACGCGCTGTCGACCACGGCGGTGCAGTTGCTCGCCGCCGCCGAGACCCCGCGCCGGATGGACGTGGTTCGCGCCGCCGATGACACCGGACTGGCCGCGAGCGGCGGCGGCCGGGCGCGTCCGCTGGTGCGCGGCCACCACCAGCTGCACGCGCTGGAGTTCACCGGCGAGCACGACGGGGAGCGGGAGTTCCGGCACCGCAACGACGAGCTGATGTACGTCGCCGACGGCGCCGCGGAGGTGGAGGCCGAGGGGCGGATCGTCCGGCTCGGCCCCGGTGACACCCTCTACCTCACCGGCGGCATCAGCCACCGCTGGCGGGCCGTGGCCCCCGGCACCCGGGTGCTGCTGGTGGCGGTGGCCGAACACGTCGAGGCCGTCGCCGACCCCAGGCTCTGAGACCTCTTCTCCCCGTACACGCGAGAACGCGGGCGGGCCGTGGTGGCCCGCCCGCGCTCGTCGGGGCGGCGGTGTCCGCGGACGTGGCCCGCCCGCGCTCCCGGGCGATGGTGTCCGCGGACGCGGCGGTCAGACCGCCGGCGCCGGGTAGGTCGGGTACTCCACGCCGGAGACGTGCTGGACGATCCGGACCACCTGGCAGGAGTAGCCGTACTCGTTGTCGTACCAGAGGTAGAGGATGGCGTTGTCGCCGTCCACCTTGGTGGCCCCCGCGTCCACGATGGAGGCGTTGCGCGAGCCGATGAAGTCGCTCGACACCGCGTCGGGGGCGGTGGTGAAGTCGATCTGGCGCTTCAGCGGCGAGGTCAGCGACACCTCGCGGAGGTAGTCGAGCACCTCCTCGCGGGTGGTCTCCCGGCCCAGCCGCAGGCTGAGGATCGCGATCGAGACGTCCGGCACGGGCACCCGGATCGAGCTGCCGGTGATCGGGGCCTTCAGCTCCGGCAGCGCCTTGGCGACGGCGGAGGCGGCACCGGTCTCGGTGATCACCATGTTGAGCGGCGCGGAGCGGCCCCGGCGGTCGGCCTTGTGGTAGTTGTCCAGCAGGTTCTGGTCGTTGGTGAACGAGTGGACGGTCTCCACGTGGCCGCGCAGCACCCCGTACTCGTCGTTCATCGCCTTCAGCGGCGGCACGATCGCGTTGGTGGTGCAGGAGGCGCAGGACAGGATCTGCTCGTCCGGCTTGATGGTGTCGTGGTTGACGCCGTGCACGATGTTGGGCACGTCGCCCTTGCCCGGAGCGGTCAGCACGACCTTGTCGACACCGGGGCGCAGGTGCTGGGCGAGGCCCTCGCGGTCCCGCCAGCGGCCCGTGTTGTCGATGAGGATGGCGTCCTTGATGCCGTACGCGGTGTAGTCGACCTCGGAGGGGTCGCTCGCGTAGATCACCTTGATCTCGTTGCCGTTGGCGACGATCGTGCTGTTCGCCTCGTCCACGGTGATGGTGCCCTGGAACTGGCCGTGGATGGAGTCGCGGCGCAGCAGCGAGGCGCGCTTGACGATGTCCGCCTCGCCGCCCCGGCGCACCACGATGGCGCGCAGCCGCAGGCCGTTGCCGGAGCCGGACTTCTCGATGAGCAGCCGGGCGACCAGACGGCCGATCCGGCCGAAGCCGTAGAGGACCACATCGCGCGGCGCGCGGCGCTCGATCTTCTCCGGACCGGTGGCCCCGGCCACCGCCTCGGCGGTGAACTCCGCCACGCTCAGGCCCCGGTCGTCGGCCCGGTAGGTGGCGGCGAGCATGCCGATGTCGATCTGCGAGGGACCGAGGTCGAGGGTGGTGAGCGCCTGGAGGAAGGGGAGCGTCTCGGTGACCGACAGCTCCTCGCCGGCGATCTGCCGGGCGAAGCGGTGGGTCTTCAGGATGCTGATCACCGATTTGTTCACCAGGGAGCGGCTGTGGAGGAGGACGGTGACGTCCCGCTCGCGGTGCAGCTTCCCGATGACCGGGATCATCGACTCCGCGATCTCCTCGCGGTTCTTCCAGTTGGTGAACGAGTCGTCATTGACAGTCACAGGAGAGCATCTTTCGAGCTAGGCAGTGCTCATATGTTAATCCCTCTGTCATTCCGATCGATCAGGGGGTCCGCCCCGGCCGCCGGACGGCGGGAGAAGACCCCCTGACGGTCGTTCGCCCACCGGCGATGACCTGCGGATACGCACGCTGTGAGGTCAGGCGAGCTTGCGCGCCTTCTCCGCGGCGGCCGCGAGCTTCTCCAGCACCGGCGCCCAGCCCGCGTAGCTGAAACGCTCCTCCATGGACCACGGCGTGGTCTGGCCGGCCTTGACCGCGGGCAGCCGCCGCCAGGTCGGCCGCTTGGCCAGCTCCTCCTCCGGCATCGACGCCGAGCGGTTGTCCACCATGATCAGATCGGCGTGGTACTGGTCGGCGTTCTCCCAGGACAGGAACTCCCAGAAGCCCCACTCGTCGGACTTCTTCCCCTCCACGAACTCCACGCCCAGGTCCTTGAAGTAGTTCAGGTCGCTGTACGAGTCGGGCACCGCGACATAGAACTGCTCGGCGTCGCCGGTCACCGCCATCACCTTCAGCCCCTTCTTGCCGCGGGCCGCGGTCCGCAGGGTCTCGGCCGCCGTCTCGAACCGCGCCTTCGCGTCCCTGACCGGCCGGGAGTCCAGGTCGCCGCCGAGCGAGGCGGCCAGTTCGGCGGTGCGGCGCAGCGGGTTCAGCAGCGAGGTGCGCGCGATGTCGATGCCGACGGTGGGCGCCAGCGCCTCGATCTTCTTCTTGCTGCCGTCCGGTACGAACCACAGCCCCGGCTTCGGGAACATGTTGCTGATCAGCAGTTCCGGCTTGAGGGCCGCGTACTTCTCCAGGCTGAACTCGCCCCAGGCCTGGCCCACGCTGGTCAGCTTGGCCACATCCAAACCGCCCGCCTGCGGGTTGGGCTCGCCCTTCACCGGCGCGCTGGGCCCGAAGATCCCCTTCACCTCGACGCCGTAGTCGTGCAGCGCCGCCGCGGTGGAGACATAGGCGACGATGTTCTTCGGCCGCTCGGGCGTCTTGGCGGTCACGCCCCGGTCGTCCGTGAACGACCAGGCGCCGCCCTCCGCCCCTCGGTCGTCGGACGTCTCCTCCGTGCCGCCGCCGCAGGCCGCCAGCAGCGGAGCGAGAGCGAGCGCGCCACCGCCCGCCAGCAGACGGCGGCGCGAGGGGCCGGTGGTGGTGGGGGAGGCGGGGTTGATGGCAGTCATGGCGGCGCTTCTCTCCGGCGGTACGGACCGCGCGGATCGCTCCGGCGGCAGGGGGCGGGGAGGACCGGAACACTCCGCCCCTCCTGGCCAGGGGAGGCTAACCTAAGTGCCCGTTCCGCCCGCGTCCAGGGCACCGGGACGCCGCGGCCGGGTGTTCCTGGCTCCCCGCGCCGGCCGGCTGCGCCCGGACCCCGATGCCCCGGCCCGCCGCCCCTCCGGTGACAATTTCCGCGCGCCGGAGACGTTTTCTGTTATTCCCGCGCCCGCTTCCGTATCTCCCTTACGGCAGGACGGAACATCCAGGACCGGGAACCCCCCGGGGAGAAGTGAGTGGTCGCATCGTGGACAACGAACGCAAGCCCGCGGAAGCAGCCGTCGTCAGCGCGGCGCAGGCCGGCGAGGAGTGGGCGCAGGACCGGCTCGTCGCCGACCACCTCCCGCTGGTCTACAACATCGTCGGGCGCGCCCTGGGCGGCCACGCCGACGTGGACGACGTGGTGCAGGAGGCCATGATCCGCGCCCTGACCGGGCTCGGCTCGCTGCGCGACCCCGCGAGCTTCCGCTCCTGGCTGGTGGCGATCACCATGAACCAGATACGCGGCCACCTCCAGGCGGCGGCCCGGCCCGGCCGCGCGGCCGGTGAGCCCTGGGACACCGCCCAGGACGTGGCCGACCCCGGCGCCGACTTCGTGGACCTGACCATCGTCCGGCTCGGCCTCGCCGGGCAGCGCCGGGAGGTCGCCGAGGCGACCCGCTGGCTCGACCCGGACGACCGGACCCTGCTGTCGCTGTGGTGGCTGGAGGCGGCTGGCGAGCTGACCCGGGCCGAGGTCGCGGACGCCATGGAGCTGACCACCCAGCACACCGCCGTACGGGTCCAGCGGATGAAGGCCCAGCTGGAGACCGCCCGGCTGGTGGTCCGGGCGCTCGCCGCGATGCCGCGCTGCGTGCTGCTGGACGACGAGCTCGGCGCCTGGGACGGGGTCCCGTCCGCGCTGTGGCGCAAGCGGCTGGCCCGGCACGCCCGGGACTGCACCGTCTGCTCCGGCTACCAGTCGGGGCTGGTCCCCGCCGAGGGCCTGCTGGTCGGGCTCGGCCTGCTGCCGGTCGCCGCCGGGCTGCTCACCGCTCTCCGCAACGGCGGCGGCTCCCTCGCCCCGGCCGCCCACACCACCACCGCCACGCCCACCGCCGTCCCGTACCCCGGCCCCGAGACCCCCTACGGCGGCCCCGGCACCGAGCCGATACCCCTGGCCGCCGACGCCGGCACGGTGTCGATATCCGGCGGCCGACGGGACCGCCGCCGCGACGCCGGTACGCGCCGCCGCCGGACCGCGGCGACCGCCGGCGCGGTGGCCCTGCTGGTGGGCGGCGGCGGGGTCACCGGCTTCATGCTGCTCTCCCCGGACGGGAGCGCGGACGAGGTGCGCACCCAGTCCGCCGCACCCGCCGCCGCCCTGCCGTCCCCCTCGGCCTCCCCGTCGGCCGGCGCTTCCCCGAGCCCGTCCGCCTCGCCCTCCAAGCCGGCCAAGCCCAAGAAGTCCGCCAAGCCCGCCAAGCCCTCCACGCCGCCGAAGCCCTCGAAGAAGCCCCGCCCGTCCGTCTCCGCCACCACCGAGGCACCCCCGGCCCCCGCGCCGACCCGCTCCACCCCCCGGCCCACCCCCTCGCAGCCGCGGCCCGCCGATCCGCCCGCCCCCACCGGTTCCTTCGGGCAGCAGGTGACCGCGCTGGTCAACACCGAGCGGCAGCGCAACGGCTGCGGACCGGTCAGCCAGAACGGGCAGCTGGACACCGCGGCCCAGCGCCACTCCGAGGACATGGCCGCCCGCGGCTACTTCGACCACACCTCACCCGACGGCACCGACCCCGGCGACCGGATCACCGCCGCCGGCTACCGCTGGAGCACCTACGGCGAGAACATCGCGCGCGGCCAGCAGACCCCGGCCTCGGTGATGGACTCCTGGATGAACAGCCCCGGCCACCGCGCCAACATCCTCAACTGCTCCTTCAAGGAGATCGGCATCGGCAAGCACGACGGCTCCGGCGGCCCCTGGTGGACCCAGGTCTTCGGCGCGGCCATGTGACACCCCGGGTGGCCTGGGCCGGTTTCGACGGCCCGCGATCCGCGCACCCGTAGGGACGGATGACCGAACGGCGACGAAAGGCGCGGACATGACCGAGGCGACCAGCGAGGACACGACCATGCGGGCCATGGCCTACGACCGGTTCGGCGGCACCGAGGTGCTGTCGGCCACCCGGCGGCCCACGCCCAAGGTCGGACCGGGCGAGGTGCTGGTCCGGGTGCGGGCCGCCTCGGTCAACCCGGTCGACTGGAAGCTCATGGCCGGCGGGCTGAAGGACCTGATGGACACCGTCTTCCCGGTGGTCCCCGGCTGGGACGTGGCGGGCGTGGTCGAGCGGACCGGGATCGACGTGCCGGAGTTCTCCGCCGGGGACGAGGTGGTCGCCTACGCCCGCAAGGACTACGTCCACGGTGGCACCTTCGCCGAACTGGTCACCGTCCCCGTGCGGTGCCTGGCGCGCAAGCCGTCCTCGCTCTCCTGGGAGGAGGCCGCCGGCCTGCCGCTGGCCGGGCTCACCGCGTACCAGACCCTCACCCGCCTGGGCACCGGCGAGCGGGACACCGTGCTGGTGCACAACGCCTCCGGCGGCGTCGGCACCTTCGCGGTGCAGATCGCCCGCGCGCTGGGCGCCCGGGTCATCGGCACCGCCTCCGAGGCCAACCACGACCGGCTGCGGCACTTCGGCGCCGAGCCGGTCGCCTACGGGGACGGGCTCCCGGGCCGGGTGCGCAAGCTGGCCCCCGGCGGGGTGGACGTGGTCGCCGACTTCGTGGGCGGGGTCCTGGACGACACCCTCGCCGTGCTGGCCGAGGGCGGCCGGCACGCGTCCATCGCCGACGACTCGGTGACCGGATCCGGCGGCCAGTGGATCTGGGTCCGCCCCGACGGCGGCGACCTGGCCGAACTGGGCGCCCTCGCCGACGCGGGCAAGCTCACCGTCCCGGTGGCCGAGGTCTTCCCGCTGGACCGGCTCGCCGAGGCCTTCGAGCTCAGCCAGAAGGGCCATGTGCACGGCAAGGTCATCGTGCGGCCCTGACAGCAGCGCATGGACGGTTCCGTACCGACCCCGGAGACGGCGGCGCCGGGGGAGGGGTGGTGATCGGCGCCCGGGGTAGTCGGGGTGCATGAACACGACCGACCCCCGTGACCAGGCCCCCGGCCAGACCCCCGGACAGAGCGGCGGACAGGCCCCCGGCCAGGACGCCGGCCAGGCCCCCGGCCAGGACCCGAACAAGGACGTCGACGACTGGGTCACCGGTGGCGAGCCCGCCACCGGCCCGCAGCTCAGCTATCTGCACACGCTCGCCCGCGAGGCCGGCGAGGAGCTGCCGTCGGACCTCACCAAGGCCCAGGCGTCCCAGATGATCGACCGCCTCCAGCAGGCCTCCCCGCGCACGGGCGGTACCGACGCTCCCTGACCGGGGCGGTGGCCCCGGTCAAGGACACCAGGACCGGACCGGGGCCACCGCGCGGCGAAGGAGCAGTCGGCGCGTTACGCCGGTGCGCCGCCGGATCCGCCCGGCCCGGGCTTGTCCAGCGGTCCGCCCGTACCGCCCGGGGCCGGGGCGGGAGCCGACGCCCCCGGGGTCGCACCGCCGGCGGCCGGGGCCGCCCCGCGCAGGATCTCCCGGGCCCGCTCGGCCTGCCCGCCCCGTGCGATCACGTCGTACGTCGAGGCCACCAGGCGCTGGGTGGAGGAGAAGTCCCGCCGCCCACCGGTCGCCGCGTGGCCCACGAAGCCGAACACCGCGCCCCAGAGCGCACCGATCAGCACACCGCCCAGGATGAGGCCCAGCCAGGTCGGCCCCGGGGTGAACAGCCCCACCAGCAGACCGATGAACAGGCCGAACCACGCGCCGCTCGCCGCACCCGCGCCGGCCGCCCGGCCCTTGGTGAGCCGCCCGGTCACATGCTCGACCAGCCGCAGCCCCGAGCCCACGATGTCGATGTTCTCGACCGGGAACATCTCGTCCGACAGCCGGTCCACCGCGGCCTGCGCCTCCTCGTAGGAGTCGTAGCTGCCGACGGTGTTCCACGCGTCGCTGACGGGGTTGCGGGCTCCGCGCTCGACGGGTGCCCCGGGGTTGATGGATGCCATGCCGGCCGTCCTTCCGCTGCCTGTGTGTCCTACCGGTGCGCGCCGCCCCCGCCGCGTACGCGCCTGTCTCCACTCTTGGCCACCGGGCGGCTCTCCGCCTCCGGACGGGGTTGCGCCCGGCTACAAGGGAGAGCGGTTCCGCCGACGGCCCGACGGGTACCCGCCGGCCATGGCAGACGAACGAGTCGTCCCACTGGTCGCCGTCATCGGCGTCTCAGGATCGGGCAAGTCCACCGTCGGAACCGCCCTCGCCCGGGCGCTGGACGTGCCGTACGCGGAGGGGGACGACTTCCACCCCGCCCGCAACGTGGCGAAGATGCGCGCCGGGGTGCCGCTCACCGACGAGGACCGCCGGCCGTGGCTGCACGCGATCGCCGACTGGCTGGGCGGCCACGCGCGGACGGGAGGCGTGGTCGCCTGCTCGGCCCTGCGGCGCGGCTACCGCGATCTGCTGGTGGCCGCCGCCCCGTCCCTCTTCCTCGTCCATCTGCACGGCTCCGCCGAGCTGATCGCCGCCCGGATGGCCCAGCGGCAGGGGCACTTCATGCCGCCGGCGCTGCTGCGGTCCCAGCTCGACACCCTGGAGCCGCTCCAGCACGACGAGCAGGGCGCGGTGGTCCCGGTGGACGGCACCCCGGAGGACACCACCGCCCTGGCGATCGCCGCCGTACGGGCGCATCTGCTGCCGGACGCCGCCCGCCGGCCGCCCATCGGACTGTGACCCCCCTCCCCGATCTCTGTGACGATGGCGCCACGGAAAGGGGCTCACCATGACAACCCGGCTCAATCCCTATCTGAGCTTCGACGGCAACGCCCGGCAGGCCATGGAGTTCTACCAGCGGGTCTTCGGGGGCGAGCTGTCCCTCGGCACCTTCGGTGAGATCGGCGGTGAGCTGGGCGACGCCCCGCCCGGCACCGAGGACAAGATCATGCACGCCATGCTGGAGGTGCCGGGCGGCCTCACCCTGATGGGCGCGGACAACCCGCCCGGGGTGGAGCACCGGCCGGGCAACACCATGGCCGTCTGCCTCAGCGGCGATGACGCGACAGCGCTGCGCGGCTGGTGGGAGGGGGTGTCCGGCGACGGCGGGACCGTCTCCGTACCGCTGGAGACCCAGATGTGGGGCGACGAGTTCGGGATGTGCGTCGACCGCTTCGGCGTGATGTGGATGGTCAACATCGCGGGACCGGGCAACCCCGCCTGAGCCGCCTGCCCCCGGGCCCCGGACCGCACCGGTCCGGGGCCCGAGGGCTGTCGGCGTGCGCGATCGCGCAGAAGCGCTTGTCCTGACGTCGTCATACGTATAACGTCACGCCACGACCGACCGCGAAGCCCCCCACCGCTCCACCCGTGTCCGACGCGCCGATCCGACCGACCCCACCCGGAGGTGACCCGCCGTGCCGCTGCCGCCGCCCCCGTTCCGGCCGGGTCACCGGTGCGTCCGCCGCCTGCCGGTCTTCGGCGACCACTCCTACCGCTGCGACCTGTACGCCTGAGGCCCCCGCCGCCGCCACCCGGTCCACCCCCACGGGACCGGGCGGCGGCGCGCGGCCCTGCCCCTGCCGTACCCCTCGCACCGCCCCGCCCCAGGAGTGATCCATGTCCGCCGCACCCGCGCCCGCCGCCGTCCCCCTGCCCCGCCTCGGCCACGCCGGCTCCGACTGGGCCCTGCGCCATATGCCGCTGCTCGCGACCACCGTGCGCCGCCACGCCGCCGCCCTGGTCGGCCGGCGCGTCGCCATGTGCCTGCACGTCGAACCGAAGACCGCCGCCCTGGTCGCCCTGCTCCGCGAGGCCGGCGCCGAGATCACCCTCACCGGCTCGCCCGGCACCACCCAGGACGACACCGCCGACGCCCTGCGCGCCACCGGCACCACGGTCCACGGGCGGCGGGGCGACGGGCCGGCCGAGCACCGCCGCAACATCGACCGGGTCCTGGAGTGCGACCCCCATCTGCTGCTCGACAACGGCGGCGACCTCACCGTGGCCGCCCTGGCGGCTCTGGACGGCGGCGGGCTGCACGAGCTGATCGGCGGCACCGAGGAGACCACCACCGGCGGGCTGCGCATCCGCGAGCTGCCCGCCCCGCCGCCGTTCCCCGTCGTCGTGATCAACGACAGCCGGCTGAAGCTGCTCGTCGAGAACGAGTACGGGGTCGGCCAGAGCGTCGTCCAGGGCTTCATGAACGCCACCAACCTGATGCTCCCCGGCTCCCGCGCCACCGTGGTCGGCTACGGGCCCTGCGGGCTCGGCACCGCCCGCACCCTCGCCCGGCTCGGGGCCAGGGTCGCGGTCGCCGAGACCGACCCGTACCGCGCCCTGGAGGCGGTGATGCACGGCCATGAGGTCGGCGACCTCGCCACCCTGCTGCCGCGCACCCGGCTGCTCTTCCTGGCCACCGGCCACCCCGGAGTGATCGGCGCCGGGGAACTGGACGCGCTCGCCGACGGCGCGATCATCGCCGGGGTCGGCCACCAGCCCTGGGAGCTGGACTCCGGCGCGCTGGCCGCCCGTACCGCCTCGGTGGTCCGCTACGGCTCGGCCGGGGACGAACGCGCCGTGCACCGGCTGCACGACGGCCGCGAACTGACCGTGCTGGCCGGCACCCGGATGATCAACTTGACCGCCGCCAAGGGCAACCCCATCCAGGCCATGGACCTCGGGCTGACCCTGCAGGCCCGCAGCCTCGCCGCCGTCGCCACCCTGCCCCTCGCCCCCGGCGCCCAGCCCCTCCCCGCCGAGGCCGACCGCGAGATCGCCGCCGACCTGCTCACCCACCTCACCGCCTGACCACCACCGGCACCTGCACCGCACCACCACCGGGAACTCCCGCATCACCACCAAGGACCCCCGCATGAGCACCGCCCCCGCCCACACCACCCTCGGCCCCGAGACGCTCCGCCGGCTGCCCAAGGCCGTCCTCCACGACCACCTGGACGGCGCCCTGCGCCCCGCCACCCTGGTGGAACTCGCCGCCTCCGTCGGCCACCGGCTGCCCACCACCGACCCCGAGGCGCTGGCCGACTGGTACGTCGAGGCCGCCAGCTCTGGCGACCTGGTCCGCTATATCGCCACCTTCGAGCACACCCTCGCCGTGATGCAGCACCGCGAGGGGCTGCTGCGCACCGCCGAGGAGTATGTCCTCGACCTCGCCGAGGACGGCGTGGTCTACGCCGAGGTCCGCTACGCCCCCGAGCTGATGCTCACGGCCGGGCTGACCCTCCCCGAGGTCGTCGAGGCGGTCCAGGAGGGCCTGGCGGCCGGCATGGCCAAGGCGGCCGCCGCCGGCACCCCGGTCAAGGTCGGCACCCTGCTGTGCGGGATGCGCATGTTCGGCCGGACCCGGGAGATCGCCGAGCTCACCGTGGCCTACCGCGACGCCGGGGTGGTCGGCTTCGACATCGCCGGCGCCGAGGACGGCTTCCCACCCGCCGACCACCTCGCCGCCTTCCAGGACCTGCGCGCCGCGAGCATGCCGTTCACCATCCACGCCGGGGAGGCCCACGGGCTGCCCAGCATCCACCAGGCGCTCCAGGTGTGCGGCGCCCAGCGCATCGGCCACGGCGTCCGGATCACCGACGACCTCGCCGACGGCCGCCCCGGCCCGCTCGCCGCCTGGATACGCGACCACCGCGTCGCCCTGGAGATGTGCCCCACCTCCAACCTCCAGACCGGCGCGGCCACCTCCATCGCCGAGCACCCGATCACCCTCCTGCGCGACCTCGGCTTCCGGGTCACCCTCAACACCGACAACCGGCTGGTCTCCGGCACCACCATGACCCGGGAGATGTCCCTGCTGGTCACCGAGGCCGGCTGGGGCCTGGCCGACCTCCGCACCGTCACCGTCAACGCCGTCAAGAGCGCCTTCCTGCCGCACCAGGAGCGCACCGCCCTGATCCGCGACACCGTCCTACCCGGCTACGCGGCCGCCGCCTGACCACCGACCCCGGACGGAGCACCCCATGGCACAGCGCGTCGAGGACCTGCGCCTCGGCTTCATCGGACACGGCCGCCACGCCCGCGCCAACCTCTACCCCGCCCTGGCCCTGGCCGGCGCCCGGCTCACCTCGATCGCCACCCGCGACGAAGCGGCCGCCCGGGCCGCCGCCGCCCGGCACGGTGCCGAGCACGGCCACGGCGACCACCGGCGGATGCTCGCCCAGGACGGCCTGGACGCCGTCTTCATCAGCACCGCCCCCGAGGACCAGGCCGCCCTCACCGAGGACTGCCTGCGGGCCGGCGCCCATGTCTTCGTGGAGAAGCCCCTCGGCCTGGACGCCGACGAGGCCCGCCGGGTCGCCGCCACCGCCGAACACCACGGCCGCCAGGTGATGGTCGGCTTCATGAAACGGCACGCCCCCGCCTACCGGCGACTCGCCGACCTCATCGCCGACGAGCGGGCCTTCGGCCGGGTGCTGTCCGTCCACGGGCTGTTCGCCTTCAGCCCCTGGACCGACACCCTGCGCGACGACAGCTACCTCCGCTTCGGCGCCATCCACGTCCTCGACCTCCTCCGGGGCCTGTTCGGCGAGGTCGCGGAGGTCACCGGCTTCGGCAACTCCCAGGGCGCCGACATCAGCATGGCCCTGACCCTGCGCTTCCACAGCGGCGCCGTCGGCAACCTCACCCTCGCCGGGGTCCCCGCCTGGGGCCGCGAACAGGAGGAGGTCACCGTCACCGCTCAGCGCGGTTTCGTCCGCGCCGAGAACCTCACCACCCTGGTGCACCACCACGCCGCGGACTCCGGCGCCGCCGAAGAGCCCTGGCAGACCCTCGGGGAGGAGACGGTGCTCACCCGCTCGGTCAACTCCCCGGCCTCCGGCGGCCACCAGGACCTCTTCCTGCGCGGCTTCGCCGGGGAGGTGCGCCACTTCCTCGACGCGGTGCTCCACGGCACCGCTCCGGTCACCTCGGCCGCAGACAACGTGGCCACCACGGCGCTGTGCGACACCGTGCTGCGCACCCTGACCCCCCACCACCGAAGCTGACGGTTGACGGCGGCGGCCGGTACGGCCGGCTACCCGGCCGCGTGCGGTGGTCGCAGCCGGTGGTGCTGCTCGCCCTGGCCGGTGTGGCGGTGGGAGACCGGCTCTGGCAGGCGGCCGT
>NZ_JBEYXH010000040.1:0-70459 GCF_040644755.1 Streptomyces sp. NPDC046887 | reverse complement strand
CGCACCCCACCAGCCCCGCCGAGGACGCCTTCTTCCACCATATGGAGGAGAAGCTGACCGGCACCGACCCGGGCAGCAAGGTCGCCGCCACCGTGGGGCTGGAGAAGAAGGCCTGGGGCACCCACGCCGTACTGGAGCTGAAGAACGTCAAAGGCCCGCTGAAGTGCCGGCTGGTCGCCGTCTCCAAGAGCGGCGAGGAGGAGACCGTCGCCTCCTGGTCGGTGCCGAAGTGGGGGTACGGCTTCCCCGACAGCCCGCACGAGGCCGCCCGCTCCCCGCTCTACGTCCACGGCGGCGCCGCGATGAGCCGGGCCGACATCGACCGCTTCGAGGTCCGCACCTTCGACGGGCAGCGGCTGGTGGAGGTGGACGCCTGACACCCCGTACGCCTGAGTGCCCGGCCTCCGGTACGCGGGTGAGCGGACACCCGTACGCGCGTATCGGGCCACCCGTACGGGCGTACCCCGCCCCGCCGGGCCCCGCGGCCTGACACACCCGCCTCCTGTGCAATAAGCTCGACGGCTGCCCAATGCACATGAGAAGGGGGCCTCGGTGGCCGCGCAGGAAGCCGACAGACTGGTCGACACGGTCCGCGACCGGGAGATCGGGGTCGAGCAGGAGCATCTGGACCAGGTGTACCGCCGTCTGGACGAGAAGATCCACGAGGCGGAGTTCCTGATGAAGGACGCCCATCGGCTCGGCCAGGTCGGCACCCCCGGCGCCCTCGCCGAGCGCGACGCCCAGGTCTTCCGGGCCGGCGTCCACCTCAACCGGCTCAACAACGAGTACGAGGACTTCCTCTTCGGCCGGATCGACCTGCTGAACGGCAAGGACGGCAAGAAGGGGCCCGACGGGGCGTACACCTCCATCGAACCCGCCGACGACGCCGTACGCCCCGACAACACCGCCGACATCGGCGAGACCCTGCACATCGGCCGGATGGGCGTGCTGGACGCCGACTACACCCCGCTGGTGATCGACTGGCGCGCTCCGGCCGCCGCCCCCTTCTACCGGGCCACCCCGGTCGACCCCGGCCGGGTGGTGCGCCGCCGGGTCATCCGCTCCAGGGGCCGCCGCGTCCTCGGCGTCGAGGACGACCTGATGCGCCCCGAGCTGACCGCCGCCCTGGACGGCGCCGAACTGGCCGTCATCGGCGACGGCGCCCTGATGGCGGCGCTCGGCCGCTCCCGCGGCCACACCATGCGGGACATCGTCTCCTCCATCCAGGCCGAGCAGGACCTGGTCATCCGCGCCCCCGCCGCCTCCGTCACCTATGTGGAGGGCGGCCCCGGCACCGGCAAGACCGCCGTCGCCCTGCACCGCGCCGCCTACCTGCTCTACCAGGACCGGCGCCGCTACGCCGGCGGCATCCTCATCGTCTCGCCCACCCCGCTGCTGGTCGCCTACACCGAGGGCGTGCTGCCCTCGCTCGGCGAGGAGGGCCAGGTGGCCATCCGCGCCCTGGGCAGCCTGGTCGACGGGGCCGAGGCCACCGGCTACGACGACCCCGCCACGGCCAGGGTCAAGGGCTCCGCCCGGATGCTCAAGGTGCTCCGCAAGGCCGCCCGGGGCGCCCTGGAGGGCGGCGGCGCCCCGCAGCGGCTGCGGGTGGTCGCCTTCGGCCGCCGGCTGGAGCTGGAGGCCGAGGAGCTGACCCGGATCCGCCACGCCGTGCTCGGCGGCACCGCCCCGGTCAACCTGCTGCGCCCGCGCGCCCGCCGGCTGCTGCTGGACGCCCTGTACGCCCAGTCCGGCGCCGGCTCCCGGCACACCGACCCCGAGCTCGCCGCCGAGCTGCGCTCCTCCTTCGACGAGGACGTCAGCACCGAGGACTCCTTCACCGGCTTCCTGGACGCCTGGTGGCCCGAGCTGACCCCGCGCCAGGTGCTCACCGCCATGGCCGACGAGCGCCGGCTCGGCCGCTGGGCCCGCCGGGTGCTCAACCCCGGCGAGGTCCGCCGGCTCGCCCGCTCGCTGCGCCGCCCCGAGCTGTCCGTCCACGACGTGGCGCTGCTCGACGAGCTGAACACCCTCCTCGGCACCCCCGCCCGGCCGCGCCGCAAGCGGGAGCTGGACCCGCTGGACCAGCTCACCGGCCTGGAGGAGCTGATGCCGGTACGGGAGGAGAGCCGGCGCGAGCGGGCCGAGCGGCTCGCCCAGGAGCGCACCGAGTACGCGCACGTCATCGTGGACGAGGCGCAGGACCTCACCCCCATGCAGTGGCGGATGGTCGGCCGGCGCGGCCGCACCGCCACCTGGACGGTGGTCGGCGACCCGGCCCAGTCCTCCTGGCCGCTGCCCGAGGAGGCGGCCGAGGCCCGCGACGAGGCCCTGGGCACCCGCCCGCGCCGCCGCTTCGAGCTGACCGTGAACTACCGCAACCCGGCCGAGATCGCCGAGCTGGCGGCCAAGGTGCTGGCGCTGGCCATGCCGGGCATGACGGCCCCTCGCGCGGTGCGCTCCACCGGCGTACGGCCCCGGTTCACCGCGGTGGACGGCGCCGGGCTGGGCGCGGCGGTACGGGAGGAGGCGCGCCGCCAGCTGGAGCTGGTGGACGGCACGGTGGGCGTGGTCGTCGCCATGCGGCGGCGCGAGGAGGCGGCCGGGTGGCTGGACGGTCTGGGCGACCGTGTGGCGGCGCTGGGCAGCCTGGAGGCCAAGGGGCTGGAGTACGACGCCACGGTGGTGGTCTCGCCCGCCGAGATCGCCGACGAGTCCCCGGCCGGGCTGCGGGTGCTGTATGTGGCGCTCACCCGGGCGACCCAGCAGCTGACCGTGGTCGCCGGCCCGCGCGACGAACCGGACCCGGACGGCGTACCGGATCTGTTGAGGGAGTGAGCCGGGGGCGGGTGATTGGGCCGCCCGGGGCATCGCGGAAATCGGTTGCCGCGTGCGGGAATCACCTTTCGGGGAGGGTTTGTTAGCCTGGGTGTGGCACCGGCCCGATCCAAGCCCCCGGGCCCAACCTTAGTCGCTGAGAGCGACCACTTGCCGCGAGGCGAGCATGGCGGGCCGGTGCCACTCAGGCGCTTGAGAACAACGCATGTCAGACGCTTGAGAACAACGCATGAGAACGCCGGCGGGTCCGTGTCTTCCGACGAAGACACGGACCCGCCGGCGTTTGCGGTCCAGCGCTTCCTACGGGGGCGGGGGTTCCGCCCGGACCCCGAGCCTCGTACGATGTCTCTCGCATAGCGGAAAACAGTTTCCGAAACCTCAATGACCGTTATTACCTGCTACTCGCAGGTAGGTGCGACCATCGGAGGGCGCCGCCCGGCCACCGGTCAGGGCGGTGCGGCAACGAAGCGAAGCGGAAAGCAGAGGAACACGGCCATGGCAACGGCGCCCAGCGTCTCCTACTCGATGACGGTCCGGCTGGAGGTGCCCGCGAGCGGAACCGCGGTCTCCCAGCTCACCACGGTGGTGGAGTCCTCGGGCGGCTCGGTCACCGGCCTTGACGTGACCGCCTCGGGCCACGAGAAGCTGCGGATCGACGTCACCATCGCCGCCTCCTCCACCGCGCACGCCGACGAGATCGTCGCCAAGCTCCGCGACATCGAGGGCGTCGTCCTCGGCAAGGTCTCCGACCGTACGTTCCTGATGCACCTCGGCGGCAAGATCGAGATGGCGTCCAAGCACCCCATCCGCAACCGCGACGACCTCTCCATGATCTACACCCCCGGCGTGGCCCGGGTCTGCATGGCGATCGCCCAGAACCCCGAGGACGCCCGCCGCCTCACCATCAAGCGCAACTCCGTCGCGGTCGTCACGGACGGCTCCGCGGTGCTCGGCCTGGGCAACATCGGCCCCAAGGCCGCGCTGCCGGTGATGGAGGGCAAGGCGGCCCTGTTCAAGCGGTTCGCCGGGATCGACGCCTGGCCGCTCTGCCTGGACACCCAGGACACCGACGCCATCGTGGAGATCGTCAAGGCCATCGCCCCGGGCTTCGCCGGCATCAACCTGGAGGACATCTCCGCGCCGCGCTGCTTCGAGATCGAGGCCCGGCTGCGCGAGGCCCTGGACATCCCGGTCTTCCACGACGACCAGCACGGCACCGCCATCGTGGTGCTCGCCGCGCTCACCAACGCGCTGCGGGTGGTCGGCAAGGCGTTCGGCGACGTCCGGGTGGTGATGTCCGGCGCCGGCGCGGCCGGTACCGCCATCCTGAAGCTGCTGCTGGCCGCGGGTGTCAAGCATGCCGTGGTCGCCGACATCCACGGTGTGGTGCACGCCGGCCGCGAGGACCTGGTGGACGCCGACCCCGAGTCGCCGCTGCGCTGGATCGCCGACAACACCAACCCCGAGGGCGTCACCGGGACCCTCAAGGAGGCCGTGGTGGACGCGGACGTCTTCATCGGCGTCTCGGCCCCCAACGTGCTTGACGGGAACGACGTGGCGGCCATGGCGGAGGGCGCCATCGTGTTCGCACTCGCGAACCCGGACCCCGAGGTGGAGCCGGCGATCGCCCGCCAGACCGCCGCGGTGGTGGCCACCGGCCGCTCCGACTTCCCCAACCAGATCAACAACGTGCTGGTCTTCCCGGGTGTCTTCCGCGGTCTGCTGGACGCCCAGTCCCGGACCGTCAACACGGAGATGATGCTCGCCGCGGCCACCGCCCTGGCGGACGTGGTCACCGAGGACGAGCTGAACCCGAACTACATCATCCCCTCGGTCTTCAACGACAAGGTCGCCGGCGCGGTCGCGGGCGCGGTCCGCGACGCCGCCAAGGCCGCGGGGGTGACGGCCCCGGCCGCCTCCTGACCCCGGGCCGCCTCCGGGGTGCCCGCCTCCGTACGCGTAGGGGGCGGGTCGGCTCCGAGGAGTCCCCGGAGGGTCCACGGACCGTCACCACGGCGTTTCGGTGGCGCTTTTCGTGTGACTCCGGGGGGTGCCGGATTGGCTTTCCCGGCGCTGGTGGGGGCAGGATGCCTATCTGGGCGAGGGTCTGACGGCAGACCCGGGTCCGAGAACCGACCAAGGGCCCTGGCAGCATCGGCTCTGCTGTGCCCCCTGTGCGGCTCCGCCGCCTGGCACGCCTGACAGCAAGAAGAACACGGGAGTAACAACATGAACCGCAGTGAGCTGGTGGCCGCCCTGGCCGACCGTGCCGAGGTGACCCGTAAGGACGCCGACGCCGTGCTGGCCGCTCTCGCCGAGACCGTCGGCGAGGTCGTCGCCAAGGGTGACGAGAAGGTCACCATCCCCGGCTTCCTGACCTTCGAGCGCACCTCGCGTGCCGCTCGTACCGCCCGCAACCCGCAGACCGGCGAGCCGATCAACATCCCCGCCGGCTTCAGCGTCAAGGTCTCCGCGGGCTCCAAGCTCAAGGAAGCCGCCAAGGGCAAGTGAGCCGCCCGGAGCGGTGACCGGCACCATCCGGCCACCGCACCGGCCGAGCAGGCTCGGCTGAGCGTAAGCGGAAGGGCGGCCGCCCCCGATGGGGGGTGGCCGCCCTTCCGCGTACCTTCACGGGCCCTCACACGGCCCCCTGGCCGCCTTCGGACGCACCGCGGCCCCCGTACGCCGGAAAGGGTGCGCGGGGGCCGCGGTGTACCGGACGTACGGGCCGGTCAGACCGCCGCGCTGCCCGGCAGCTCGACCTTGGCGCCCAGCTCCTGGAGCTTGTCCATGAAGTTCTCGTAGCCGCGGTTGATCAGCTCGATGCCGTGCACCCGCGAGGTGCCCTGCGCCGCCAGTGCGGCGATCAGGTAGGAGAAGCCGCCCCGCAGGTCGGGGATGACCAGGTCGGCGCCCTGCAGCTTGGTCGGGCCGGAGACGACCGCCGAGTGCAGGAAGTTGCGCTGGCCGAAGCGGCAGTCCGAGCCGCCCAGGCACTCCCGGTACAGCTGGATGTGCGCACCCATCTGGTTGAGCGCCGAGGTGAAGCCCAGCCGCGACTCGTACACCGTCTCGTGCACGATGGACAGCCCGGTGGCCTGGGTCAGCGCCACCACCAGCGGCTGCTGCCAGTCGGTCTGGAAGCCGGGGTGGACGTCCGTCTCCAGCGCGATCGACTTCAGCTGCCCGCCCGGGTGCCAGAAGCGGATGCCCTCGTCGTCGATCTCGAAGGCGCCGCCGACCTTCCGGTACGTGTTGAGGAAGGTCATCATCGAGCGCTGGTGCGCCCCGCGGACGTAGATGTCGCCCTCGGTCGCCAGCGCCGCCGACGCCCAGGAGGCCGCCTCCAGGCGGTCCGGGAGGGCCCGGTGGGTGTAGCCGCCGAGCTTGTCCACACCGGTGATCCGGATGGTGCGGTCGGTGTCCATGGAGATGATGGCGCCCATCTTCTGCAGTACGCAGATGAGGTCCTCGATCTCCGGCTCCACGGCCGCGTTGGAGAGTTCGGTCACACCCTCCGCCAGCACGGCCGTCAGCAGCACCTGCTCGGTGGAGCCGACCGACGGGTACGGCAGCCGGATCTTGGTGCCGCGCAGCCGCTGCGGGGCCTCCAGGTACTGGCCGTCGTCCCGCTTCTCGATGACCGCGCCGAACTGGCGCAGCACGTCGAAGTGGAAGTCGATCGGCCGGCCGCCGATGTCGCAGCCGCCCAGGCCGGGGATGAAGGCATGCCCCAGACGGTGCAGCAGCGGGCCGCAGAACAGGATCGGGATCCGCGAGGAGCCCGCGTGCGCGTCGATGTCGGCGACGTTGGCCGACTCGACGTGCGTCGGGTCGAGCACCAGCTCACCCGGCTCGTCGCCCGGGCGCACCGTCACCCCGTGCAGCTGGAGCAGCCCGCGCACCACGCGGACGTCCCGGATGTCGGGGACGTTGCGCAGCCGGCTCGGCTCGCTGCCGAGCAGCGCGGCGACCATCGCCTTGGGCACGAGGTTCTTCGCGCCGCGGACGCGGATCTCGCCCTCCAGCGGGGTGCCGCCGTGGACAAGCAGGACATCGTCAGTGCCGGTCATGAATCTCGCGTTCCGATGGGGGTCCCCCCGGCGGAGCCAGGGAGGAGGTCGGGCAGGGGGCCAGGGAAAAGGGTAAGGGGGTGCACCACCCCTTCCGGTAGCCCGCGGACGCCTGCCAGATGTAATGAATTCGGCACAACACCGTGTGTTCCGAACCTTTCGCGGAGGGTTACCGTCCGCTTTCGGCCAGCCGGACCCGCCGTCAGGGCCTCCGGCCGGACCTTCCGGGCGTCGACTCCCGGACGCTCCCGGTATCGGCTCCCGGTCCTGCCCGGTATCGGCTCCCGGTCCTTTCCCCGCATCCGCTTCGCCGTCGGCCCCCATCGGGCGGCCGGATGCGGGATGATGTCAGGCATGACCGAGGTGTCCTCGCTCACCGGGCGGCTGCTGGTCGCCACCCCCGCGCTGGCCGACCCCAACTTCGACCGCGCGGTGGTGCTGCTGCTCGACCACGACGACGAGGGGACGCTCGGCGTGGTCCTCAACCGGCCCACCCCGGTGGGCGTCGGCGACATCCTGGAGCCCTGGGCGCCGCTGGCCGGTGAGCCCGGGGTGGTCTTCCAGGGCGGCCCGGTCTCCCTGGACGCGGCGCTCGGCCTGGCCGTCGTCCCCGGTGACGGCCCCGGTGGCCTGGACGGACCGCCCGGCGCGCCCGGCCCGGACGGGACCGGCGGCGCGTACCGCGCGGACGGGTCCCCCGACGGCGGCCCGGATGGTTCGCGATCGCGGACGGCGGGGGCCGGGGAGTCGGAGGAGCCGGACGAGCCGGACGAGTCGGAGGAGCCGGAGGGGCTGCTCGGCTGGCGCCGGGTGTACGGGGCGATCGGCCTGGTCGACCTGGAGGCGCCGCCCGAGCTGCTGGCGGCCGAGCTGGGCTCGCTGCGGATCTTCGCCGGGTACGCGGGCTGGGGGCCCGGCCAGCTGGAGGACGAGCTGGCCGAGGGCGCCTGGTTCGTGGTGGACTCCGAGCCCGGTGATGTCTCCTCGCCGCGCCCCGAGACGCTGTGGCGGGATGTGCTGCGGCGGCAGCGCAGCGAGCTGGCGATGATCGCCACGTATCCGGATGACCCCTCGCTGAACTGAGCTGTCGCGTCAGCCGGATGATCCACCGGCTTCCGGCCGTGCGTTTTCGGCCACCGGTCCGGCGGTCGCGGGCGGCGTGACGGACCGCGCGGAAGGGCTCCCGGGGGCGGAGGCGGCGTGATGGGGTTCACAGCCGGGCGGTGGGCGGGAAGGGCGGGTACGGGCGGTTCGCGGTCCGCCGCACGGACGTGCGACCGCGCTCCCGGCCCGGCGTCGACGTGGGTACCCTTGGAGCCCATGAGCACTCTTGAGCCCGAGCGCGGGGCAGGTACGGGGACCCTCGTAGAGCCGACGCCGCAGACGTCGCACGGCGACGGCGACCACGAGCGCTACGCCCATTACGTTCAGAAGGACAAGATCATGGCGAGCGCCCTCGACGGCACTCCCGTGGTCGCGCTGTGCGGCAAGGTCTGGGTGCCGGGGCGGGACCCCAAGAAGTACCCGGTCTGTCCGATGTGCAAGGAGATCTACGAGTCCATGGGCGCCGGCGGCGACAAGGACAAGGGCAAGGGCGGCGGCAAGGACAAGAAGTAGGCGCCGCGCTCCGCTCTCCGCGGAGCCTTTGCGCCTTCCCGACGCCTCGGCTCCGCTCTCCTCGGAGCTCCCGCGCCTCCCTGACGCCTCGCGAGGCCCCCGGGTGCGCGGCATCCGGTACGAGTTCGACCACTCGTGCCGGTGCCGCCACCGGGGGCCTTCGTCGTTCCCCGGTGCTTCGGAAGGCTCCCGGACGCTTCGGAAGGCCGCCGTGATCGCGACGCGGCCGGGACCGTGATCGCGAAGTGGTCAAGACCTCTTGTGGCCCTCACTCCGGCGTTCTACTCTCCTGCGAAGCACATAGCGAAACGTCCATTGCGTATGCTGCAACGCTTTCGGAGGGGACCTCCCATGAAGCCGTCCGTGAAGCCGTCCGCCCGCCGGGTCCGTACCGCCGCCGTCTCCGCTCTTGCCGCGGCCCTGCTGCTCACCGCCGCCGGGTGCGCCCCGTCCACCTCCGGCGGTGGGGCCGGGGGCGACGAGAGAACCGGGACCCTGCGGGTCTGGCTCTTCCAGGAAGTGGGCAACGAGCCCAAGAAGAAGGTGGTGGACGCCGCCGTGTCCGCCTTCCAGGCCCGGCACGAGGGAGCCGAGGTCGAGGTCGAGTACATCCCGGTGGAGAGCCGCGCCGAGCGGGTCAAGGCGGCCTTCAACGACCCGTCGAGCGCTCCGGACCTCATCGAGTACGGCAACACCGACACCGCCGGCTATGTCCGGGACGGCGGACTGGCCGATGTCACCGCCGAGTTCGGCGCCTGGGCGGAGGCCAAGGACACCGACCCCACCGCCCGCGCCGGGGCGACCGTGGACGGCAAGGTGTACGGGGCCCCGCTGCTGGTCGGGGTGCGGGCGCTGTACTACCGCACCGATGTCTTCAAGGAGCTGGGCCTCGCGGTGCCCCGCTCACAGGACGAACTCGCCGCCACCGCACGGAAGATCCGCACGGCCCGGCCCGAGCTGTACGGGATAGCCGTCGGCGGCGCCTACACCTACGGGGCGCTGCCCTTCGTCTGGGCGCACGGCGGTGACCTGGCCACCCGGGAGGGCGGGTCGGGCGGCTACCGGGCCGCGATCGACAGCCCGGCCGCCCGCCGGGGCATCACCGCGTACACCTCGCTGTTCGGCCCCGGGAACTGCCCGGCCGCCTCCTGCGCCTCGATGGGCGGCAACGCCACCGTCACCGCCTTCGCCTCGGGCAAGGCGGCGATGGCGATCGGCGGCGACTTCAGCCACGCGGCCGTGGAGGCCGGCGCGGCCAAGGGGAAGTACGCGGTGGTGCCGCTGCCCGGGGTGGCCAAGGGCTCGGTGGCCCCGGCCTTCGCCGGCGGCAACAACCTCGGGGTGCTGAAGAGCAGTGGGCACCGCACCCTGGCGGTGGACCTGATGAAGGAGCTGGCCGGCAAGAAGACCCAGCGGGCGCTGTTCGACGCGATGGGCTTCCTGC
The DNA here is from genome assembly GCF_040644755.1 of Streptomyces sp. NPDC046887. NCBI lineage: Bacteria > Bacillati > Actinomycetota > Actinomycetes > Kitasatosporales > Streptomycetaceae > Streptomyces > Streptomyces sp. NPDC046887. Next base: position 60,487 of record NZ_JBEYXH010000040.1, on the reverse strand, counting down.
CGACGTACGCGGATGTGCGCGCCGACATCGCCCGGGCGCAGCCCCATGTCAAGCCGTTCACCGACACCCTGGCGGCCGGCACCAAGCCCGTCCCGGCCTCGCCCGCCTGGGGCCAGATCGACGCCTCGCAGGTCCTGCCGACCATGCTCCAGGAGATCGTCAGCGGCCGTAAGGACGTGGCCGCCGCCACCTCCGACGCGGCCCGGAAGATGGATGACGCCTTCGCCTCGGCGGCGCGCTGACCATGGCCGATCGCACCCACCGCCCGCGCCCCGGCCGGGCGGGATCCCGGGACGGGGGCTGGACGCCCTGGCTGTATCTCGCGCCCGCCCTCGCCGTCCTCGCCGCGCTGCTGGTGTACCCCATCTACCAGCTCGGACTGATCTCCTTTCTGGAATACACCCAGGAACAGGTCAGCGGCGGGAAACCGACCTCCTTCCAGGGCCTCGGCAACTACCAAGCGCTCTTCGCCGACGAGCAGTTCCGGCAGGTGCTGCTGGCCACCGTGGTCTTCGCCGCCGCCTGTGTGCTGGCCACCCTCGCGGTCGGCTGCGCCCTCGCCGTCCTGCTGACCCGGATACGGGCCCTGCCCCGGCTGGCGCTGATGCTCGCGGCGCTCGGCGCCTGGGCCACACCCGCCGTCACCGGGTCCACCGTCTGGGTGTTCCTCTTCGACCCGGACCACGGGCCGGTCAACCGGCTGCTCGGACTGGGGGACTTCTCCTGGACCTACGGCCGCTACAGCGCCTTCGCGCTGGTGCTGCTGGAGGTGGTCTGGTGCTCGTTCCCGTTCGTGATGGTCACCGTCTACGCGGGCATCCGGGCCATCCCCACCGAGGTGCTGGAGGCGGCCGCCCTGGACGGGGCCTCCCAGTGGCGGATCTGGCGGTCGGTCACCGCGCCGATGCTCCGGCCGATCCTGCTGGTGGTCACCATCCAGTCGATCATCTGGGACTTCAAGGTCTTCACCCAGATCTATGTGATGACGGGCGGCGGCGGGATCGCCGGGCAGAACCTCGTCCTCAACGTCTACGCCTACCAGAAGGCGTTCGCCTCCTCGCAGTACAGCCTCGGCTCCGCCATCGGGGTCGTGATGCTGCTGATCCTCCTCGCCGTCACGCTGCTCTATCTGCGGCTGCTGCGCCGGGGAGCCGACCGCGACGGCCGACCGGGAGAAGCGCTGTGAACCACCCGAGCAGCACCCGAAGAGCACCCCGGAGCACCTTCCGGATCCGGCGGCCCTGGCGGCTGGCCGCCGAGGCCACCGCCCTGCTGATCGCCGCCGCAATCGCCTTCCCGCTCTACTGGATGGTCCTCTCGGCGCTGAAGCCCGCCGGGGAGGTCCAGTCGACCAGCCCCCGCCCCTGGACCCTCGATCCCACCCTGGACTCCTTCCGGCGGGTCCTCACCCAGCAGGACTTCGGCCGCTACTTCCTCAACAGCCTGCTGGTGGCCGGATCGGTGGTGCTCGCCTCCGCGCTGATCGCCTTCCTGGCGGCCACCGCGGTCACCCGCTTCCGGTTCCGCTTCCGCACCACGCTGCTGATCATGTTCCTGGTGGCGCAGATGGTGCCGGTCGAGGCGCTGACCATCCCGCTGTTCTTCCTGATGCGGGACCTCGGCCAGCTCAACACCCTGGGCGCGCTGATCCTGCCGCATCTGGCCTTCTCCCTCCCGTTCGCGATCTGGATGCTGCGCGGCTTCGTCAAGGCCGTCCCGGAGGCACTGGAGGAGGCCGCCTATCTGGACGGCGCCAGCCGCTCCCGCTTCCTCTGGCAGATCCTCTTCCCGCTGGTCTTCCCCGGGCTGGTCGCCACCAGCGTGTTCTCCTTCATCTCCACCTGGAACGACTTCCTGTTCGCGAAGTCCTTCATCATCAGCGACACCTCCCAGTCGACCCTGCCGATGGCCCTGCTGGTCTTCTTCAAGCCGGACGAGAACGACTGGGGCGGCATCATGGCCGCCTCCACTCTGATGACCGTCCCGGTGCTGGTCTTCTTCGTCCTGGTGCAGCGCCGCCTGGTCTCCGGGCTCGGCGGCGCCGTGAAGGACTGACCCCCGACCCCCCTCCCGCCGAAGGATTTCCGCCCATGGACGACCACCGAACCGGCCCCGACTCCCTTACCGGCCACCTCCTCATCCCCGCCCCCACCACCGTCCGCTTCCCCGTCGGAGCGGCCCCCGGCGCGGTCGTCCTCGGCCCGGACACCGCCCTGGACGCCGGCCCCGGCACCGAGGTGGCGGCCCGCTGGCTGCGCACGGTCGTCGGCCCCGCCACCGGACTGGACCTCCTCCCGCCCGTGGCGGCGGAAGGGCAGGCGGAAGGGCAGGCCACCATCGCCCTGCGGATCGCCGAGGAGGTGACGGAGCGCCATGGACCCGAGGGCTACCGGCTCTCCGTCGACGGCACCCGCGCCGGAGCCGCCGTGCGCATCGAGGGCGGCGGGCCCGCCGGGGTGTTCTGGGGCGCCCAGACACTCCGCCAGCTGCTCGGCCCGGCCGCGTACCGCCGGGTGCCCCTGACCCCGGCCGGACCGGACGGACACCGCTGGACGCTGCCCGCAGGGACCGTGGAGGACGGCCCCCGCTTCCGCTGGCGCGGAATGATGCTGGACGTGGCCCGCCACTTCCTGCCCAAGGACGACGTGCTGCGCTACCTCGACCTGCTGGCCGCGCACAAACTGAACGTGCTGCACCTCCATCTGACCGATGACCAGGGCTGGCGGATCGAGATCCGGCGCCACCCGCGGCTCACCGAGGCCGGGGCCTGGCGGGCCCGCACCAAGCTCGGCCACCGGGCCTCACCGCTGTGGACCGAGACCCCGCACGGCGGCTACTACACCCAGGACGACATCCGGGAGATCGTCGCCTACGCGGCCGAACGGCATATCACCGTCGTCCCCGAGATCGACATCCCGGGACACTCGCAGGCCGCCATCGCCGCGTACCCCGAACTCGGCAACACCGATGTCATCGACACGACCTCCCTCACCGTCTGGGACACCTGGGGCATCAGTCAGAACGTACTCGCCCCCACTGACACCACCCTCCGGTTCTACGAGGAGGTGCTGGAGGAGGTGCTCGCCCTCTTCCCGTCCCCCTTCGTCCACCTCGGCGGCGACGAGTGCCCCAAGGACCAGTGGCGGGCCTCCCCGGCCGCCCAGGCCCGGATCGCCGAACTGGGGCTGTCCGGTGAGGACGAGCTCCAGTCCTGGTTCCTGTGCCACTTCGACCGCTGGCTCGCCGAGCGCGGCCGCCGGCTGGTCGGTTGGGACGAGATCCTGGAGGGCGGCAGCCTCAGCGCCGGAGGGGGCCGCCTCACCTCAGGGGCGATGGTCTCCTCCTGGCGGGGCTACGCGGGCGGGGTCGCCGCCGCGGAGGCCGGGCACGACGTGGTGATGTGCCCCGAGCAGCAGGTGTATCTGGACCACCGTCAGGACGCCGGCGAGGACGAGCCCGTACCGATCGGCTTTGTCCGCACCCTGGCCGACGTCTACCGCTTTGAACCGGTGCCGCCCGGGCTCTCCCCGGCCGCGGCCTCGCATGTGGTCGGCGCCCAGGCCAATGTCTGGACCGAGGTCATGGACAGCCGGGCCCGGGTCGACTACCAGGTCTTCCCCCGGCTCGCCGCCTTCGCGGAGGTCGTCTGGTCCACCGGGCTGCCCGCCCCCGCCGACCGCGATCCGGCCGGTTTCGCCCACCGGCTCGGCGCCCACTACGCGCGGCTGGACGCGCTCGGGGTCGACTACCGGCCACCCGCGGGACCCCGCCCCTGGCAGCGCCGCCCCGGCATCCTCGGCCGCCCGCTGGAGGGACCTCCGCCGGCCCGCTGACCTCCACCCGCCACCGCCCCGCTGTCACCCCCGGTGGCTCGAACAAGTCGTACAAGGTCGCCGGGAAGTGGCAATACGGCGGAGTCGGAAGTGCCCCGTCAAATCCGGTCATCACGCAGGTCATCGGATGTCCGGGACGGATCCGCCCTTCGCGGACCTGCGCACCGGGCGGCCCGGAGAATGTGCCAGAGTTGCCACGTCCCGGCTGTGAGCACGTACGGTACGGCCAACACAGGCGGGACGGCCGGTACAGCCGGGACACCGGGAAGGGGCAGCTGGGTTGACCACGCACGCATCGCGGGCGGCGCAGTCCGTGACGCTGCCGGGCACGCTCGACGAGGCAGTGGCGGCGCTCACCGCCATGCCCGCCGCCGTACCCGTCGCGGGCGGTACGGACCTGATGGCCGCCGTCAACAAGGGCCTGCTGCGTCCCGCCGGACTGGTCGGCCTGGGCCGGATCAACGAGATCCGCGGCTGGCAGTACCAGGACGGCCACGCCCTGCTCGGCGCCGGGCTCACCCACGCCCGGATGGGCCGCCCCGACTTCGCCGCCCTGATCCCCGCGCTCGCCGCCGCGGCCCGCGCCGCCGGACCGCCGCAGATCCGCAACGCCGGCACCCTCGGCGGCAACATCGCCAGCGCCGCGCCCACCGGGGACGCGCTGCCGGTGCTGGCCGCGCTGGAGGCCGACCTGGTGGTCGCCGGACCGGGCGGCCGCCGCGAGATCCCGGTCACCCACCTCCTGGCCGGCCGTGAACTGCTCGCCCCCGGTGAGCTGATCGGCTTCGTCCGGGTGCCGCTGCTGCACGCCCCGCAGGTGTTCCTCAAGGCCACCGGCCGCACCGGCCCCGGCCGGGCCACCGCCTCCGCCGCCGTGGTGCTGGACCCGGCCCGGCGCGGGGTGCGCTGCGCGGTCGGCGCCATCGCCCCGATGCCGCTGCGCCCGCTGGAGGCCGAGGACTGGATCTCCCGCCGGATCGACTGGGACGGTGACCGCGGGGTGGCCCCGGAGGCGCTGACCGCGTTCGGCGAGTACGTGGCGGCCGCCTGCGTCCCGGACGCCCCGGGCGGCGAGCCGCTGCCGCCCGCCGTACTGCATCTGCGGCGCACCGTCGCCGCACTGGCCCGAAGGGCACTGGGGAGGGCGTTGTCGTGAGCAACGGCGACTACGACGGCTACGAGGGCTACGAGGGCCGCACCGGCCGCGAGGGCCACGACGGCGGCCACGGCCGCGAGGAGTACGGCGCCGAGGGGTACGGGAGCGAGGAGCAGGGCACCCACGGGGGCTCCGGCCACTCCGCCGACCCCCAGGGCGGCGGCTCCTACGACGGCGGGTCCTACGGCAACGGCTCCTATGGCGGCGGCTCCTACGGCTACCCGGCCGCCGGAGGGTACGCGGCCCAGCCGTACGGCACCCCGGCCTACGGCACGCCCACCTACGGCGCCGCACCCGGCTCCACCCCCGCCTACGGCACCGAGACCTACGGGGCGGTGGACTTCGGCGCCGGGGACGGCGGCTGGCAGCCGGTCCCGCAGGGCGAGTACGACGCGGACGCCACCGCCTTCGTGCAGCTTCCGCCCGAGGGCGTCGAGGGCGCCCCGCTGGAGGCGCCCGGCCACGGCTACGTACCCCCGGAGATCCCGGACCGGTCCGGGCACGGCGACTGGCAGTCGGGCGACCCGAACGCCACCGGCCAGTGGACCTTCCCGCACGACCCCGCCAACGGCCACCAGGGCGGTTCCGATGAGGCCGCGCCCTCCGAGCTGACCGGTCAGTGGACCATCCCGCTCGCCCCGGGCGACCTGCCCGAGGAGTCGGGCGAGTACGCGGTGACGGCCACCTCCTCCTGGACGGCCTCCGCCTGGATGAGCGGCAACCCCCCGGCCACCCTGCCGGGCGGCGCCCCCGCCCCCTGGGCCACCGAACCGGCGCCCGCCGCCGAGACCGCGCCGGACCCCGCCGAGGAGGCGCCCGGCGCCCAGGACGCGGCCGAGCCCGTACCCGTACAGGCCGAACCCGTACCCGTACCCGTACAGGAGGAGCCGGAGCCCGCCCCCGTACCGGAGCCCGCTCCCGTACCGGACCCCGCTCCCGTACCGGACGCGGTGGCCGTGCCCGAGCCCGCGGCGGCCGACCCCGAGCCCGAACCGGCCGCCGAGGCCGAACCGGTTGTCGAGCCCGAGCCCGTACTCGCGCCCGAGCCCGAAGCCGTATCCGCTCCCGAAGCCGTAGCCGAGCCCGCGCCAGAGCCCGAGGCCGTATCCGCGCCCGCCGAAGGCGCCGTGGCCGCCGGTGAGGAGCACCCGCACATCTCCTACCTCCTGCGGGTCAACGGCACCGACCGCCCGGTCAGTGACGCCTGGATCGGCGAGTCGCTGCTCTATGTGCTGCGTGAGCGGCTGGGTCTCGCCGGGGCCAAGGACGGCTGCTCGCAGGGCGAGTGCGGGGCGTGCAACGTCCAGGTGGACGGGCGGCTGGTCGCCTCCTGCCTGGTGCCCGCCGCCACCGCCGCCGGGAGCGAGGTCACCACCGTCGAGGGGCTGGCCGAGAACGGCGAACCCTCCGACGTCCAGCGGGCGCTGACCCGGTGCGGGGCCGTGCAGTGCGGCTTCTGCATCCCCGGCATGGCGATGACCGTGCACGACCTGCTGGAGGGCAACCACGCCCCCAGCGACCTGGAGACCCGCAAGGCGCTGTGCGGCAACCTCTGCCGCTGCTCCGGCTACCGGGGCGTCCTGGACGCCGTACGGGAGGTCGTCGCCGAACGCGGGGCGAGCGCCGCCGCCGCGGCCGAGGCGGCCGAGGCCGAGCGCGCCGCCCGTACCGCCCCGGACGGCGGCCGACCCGGTGACGGGCCGCCGCAGCCGCGGATCCCGCACCAGATCCCCCATCCGCACGACGGAGGCACGGCGTGAGCAACGACGCGGCCACCGCCATCCCGGCGGTCGACTCCATCCAGGGCGCCCGGCCGGACGCCCCCGTGCACGGGATCGGCGCCTCGCTGCCGTCCGCCGACGCGCCCGCCAAGGCGGCCGGGACCTTCCCCTACGCCGCCGACCTGTGGGCCGAGGGGCTGCTCTGGGCGGCGCTGCTGCGCTCCCCGCACCCGCACGCCCGGATCCTCTCCGTGGACACCTCCGCCGCCGCCGCGATGCCCGGGGTACGGGCCGTGGTCACCCACGCCGACGTGCCCGGGGACCCCTCGTACGGCCGGAAGGTCGCCGACCGGCCGGTGTTCGCCCGGGAGCTGGTCCGCCACCACGGCGAGGCGATCGCCGCGGTCGCCGCCGACCACCCGGACACCGCCCGGCTGGCCGCGGCCGCCATCGCCGTCGAGTACGAGGTGCTGGAGCCGGTCACCGACCCGGAGAAGGCGTTCGCCGCCGAACCGCTGCACCCCGACGGCAACCTGATCCGGCACATTCCGCTGCGCTACGGCGACCCGGACGCCCACGGCGAGGTCATCGTGGAGGGGCTGTACCGGATCGGCCGCCAGGACCCGGCCCCCATCGGCGCCGAGGCCGGTCTCGCCGTCCCGCGGCCCGACGGCGGCGTCGACCTGTACACCGCCTCCACCGATCCGCACACCGACCGGGACCTGGCCGCCGCCTGCTTCGGGCTCACCCCCGACCAGGTCAAGGTCGTGGTCACCGGGGTGCCCGGGGCCACCGGGGACCGCGAGGACCCCGGTTTCCAGATCCCGCTGGGGCTGCTCGCGCTGCGCACCGGCTGCCCGGTGAAGCTGGCCGCCACCCGCGAGGAGTCCTTCCTCGGCCACGCCCACCGCCACCCCACCCTGCTGCGCTACCGCCACCACGCCGACCCCGAAGGCAACCTGGTCAAGGTGGAGGCGCAGATCCTGCTGGACGCCGGGGCGTACGCGGACGACTCGGCCGAGTCGCTGGCCGCCGCCGTCTCCTTCGCCTGCGGCCCCTACGTCGTCCCGCACGCCTTCGTCGAGGGCTGGGCGGTGCGCACCAACAACCCGCCCTCCGGGCACGTCCGGGGCGAGGGCGCCCTCCAGGTCTGCGCCGCCTACGAGGCCCAGATGGACAAGCTGGCCCTCAAACTCGGCGTGGACCCGGCCGAGTTGCGCCTCCGCAACGCGCTCGCCACCGGTGACATCCTGCCCACCGGTCAGACCGTGACCTGCCCCGCCCCGGTCGCCGAGCTGCTGCGCGCCGTCCGCGACGCGCCCCTGCCCGCGCTGCCCCGGGACACCCCCGAGGACGACTGGCTGCTGCCCGGCGGGCCCGAGGGGGCCGGTGAACCGGGCGCGGTGCGCCGGGGCGTCGGCTACGCGCTCGGCATGGTCCATATGCTCGGCGCGGAGGGCACCGACGAGGTGTCCACCGCCACCGTGAAGGTGCACGACGGCCGGGCCACCGTGATCTGCGCGGCGGTGGAGACCGGGCAGGGCTTCACCACCCTGGCCCGGCAGATCGTCCAGGAGACCCTGGGCATCGACGAGGTGCAGGTGGCGCCGGTCGACACCGACCAGCCGCCGTCCGGGGCCGCCGCGCACGGCCGACACACCTGGGTGTCCGGCGGGGCGGTGGAGCGGGCCGCCAAGATGGTCCGCACCCAGCTGCTCCAGCCGCTGGCCCACAAGTTCGGGATGTCCACCGAGCTGCTCCAGATCACCGACGGCAAGATCACCTCCTATGACGGGGTGCTCTCCACCACCGTGATGGAGGCGATGGACGGCAAGGAGCTGTGGGCCACCGCCCAGTGCCGCCCGCACCCCACCGAGCCGCTGGACGGCGCCGGTCAGGGCGACGCCTTCGTGGGCCTGGCCTTCTGCGCGATCCGCGCGGTGGTGGACGTGGACGTCGAACTGGGCTCCATCCGGGTGGTGGAGATGGCCGTCGCCCAGGACGTGGGCCGCGTCCTCAACCCGGCGCAGCTGGCCACCCGTATCGAGGCCGGGGTCACCATGGGCATCGGCGCCGCGCTCACCGAGAACCTGCGCACCCCGCGCGGCCTGGTCCGCCACCCGGACCTCACCGGCTATCCGCTGCCCACCGCGCTGGACGCCCCCGAGGTGCGGATCGTGAAGCTGGTGGAGGAGCGGGACGTGGTCGCCCCCTTCGGCGCCAAGCCCGCGAGCGCGGTCCCGGTGGTCACCTCGCCCGCCGCGGTGGCCGCCGCCGTGCGCGCCGCCACCGGCCGCCCGGTCAACCGCCTCCCCATCCGCCCCCAGGCCGCGGTCGCCGCGCCGCGGGGATAGCGCAGCGGAAAGGGCGCGAACCCCCTCCTGCGGGTCCGCGCCCTTCGCGCCTGTCTTCGAGACCGTGACCGGATTCGAACCGGTGTAACTTGAGTTGCAGTCAAGCCCCTGAACCACTCGGGCACACGGTCCTGTCCTTCTCGACTCCACGACCGTAGGACAGCACCCGGGCCTCCCTCAACGCCTCCGGCCCGCCCGCAACACGACTGCCATACGCCGTTCACGGTCGTAGGTCCGGCCGTCGCCCGGTCGTACGTCCAAGGGACCAGCCACCGTCCGCCTCCCGACAGGGGCAGAATGCCGTTACGGCCCTTACGCTGACGGCCATGGCCGCAACCGATCACCGCCCCGACGCCGCTCCCCATCCCCCCGACACCGCCACTGTCCTGGACCGGGCCCACCGGGCGCTGAGCATCGGCACGGTCTCCGTCGTGCTGCTGATCGCCTTCGAGGCGACCGCGGTCGGCACCGCGATGCCGGTGGCGGCGCGCGAGCTGGACGGCATCCCGCTGTACGCGTTCGCCTTCTCCGCGTACTTCACCACCAGCCTGTTCGCCATGGTGCTGTCCGGGCAGTGGTCCGACCGCTCCGGGCCGCTGGCGCCGCTGGCGACCGGGATCAGCGCGTTCGGGGCGGGGCTGCTGCTGTCCGGAACGGCCGGGGCGATGTGGGTGTTCATCCTCGGCCGGGCCGTGCAGGGGCTGGGCGGCGGGCTGGTGATCGTCGCCCTGTACGTGGTGGTGAGCCGCGCCTACGCCGAGCGGCTGCGGCCCGCGATCATGGCGGCGTTCGCGGCGAGCTGGGTGGTGCCCTCGGTGGTCGGGCCGCTGATCGCCGGGACGGTCACCGAACGGCTGGGCTGGCGCTGGGTGTTCGCCGGGATCCCGGTGCTGGTGGTGCTCCCGCTGGCGCTCGCGCTGCCCGCGATCCGGCGCACCGCCGCCGGTCCGGCCGACCCCGCCGCCCCGGCCCCCTTCGACCGGCGCCGCATCCGCCTCGCCCTCGCCATCTCCCTGGGCGCCGGGCTGGTCCAGTACGCGGGCCAGGAGCTGCGCCCGCTCTCGGCACTCTTCGCCCTCGCGGGCGCCGCGCTGCTCGTCCCCGCGGCGCTCGGCCTCCTCCCCGCCGGCACCTTCCGCGCCGCCCGCGGCCTGCCCTCGGTGGTCCTGCTGCGCGGCATCGCCGCCGGGTCCTTCATCGCCGCCGAATCCTTCATCCCGCTGATGCTGGTCACCCAGCGCGGTCTGAGCCCCACCATGGCCGGGCTCTCCCTGGCGGTGGGCGGCGCCACCTGGGCGTTCGGCTCCTGGCTCCAGTCCCGGCCCCGGGTGGAGCCCTACCGGGAGCGGCTGGTCGTCCTCGGCATGCTGCTGGTCGCCGCCGCGATCCTCACCGCGCCCAGTGTGCTGATCCCCTCCGTCCCGGTCTGGACCGTGGCGGTGGCCTGGGCCTTCGGCTGCCTCGGGATGGGCCTGGTGATCGCCTCCACCAGCGTGCTGCTGCTGAAGCTGTCGGCGCCGCACGAGGCGGGCACCAACTCGGCCGCGCTCCAGATCTCCGACGGCCTCTCCAACGTCCTCCTCCTCACGGTCGGCGGCGCCGCCTTCGCCGCCCTCGGCGGCCGCCTCCTCGCCGACGCCCACACCCCGGCCACCGCCGCCGCCTCCGCCTCCCACCCGGCCGCCTTCGCCGCGGTCTTCCTCCCCATGGCGGCGGTGGCCCTGGCGGGCAGCTGGGTGGCGACGCGGCTGCGGACGTGAGCGCGGCGAGCGGCGGGGGGTGCGCTGGGGGCGCGCGGGTGTGAGAGGGGGCGCCCCCGGGCGCGTACCGGAACAATCCGTTTCCGTGCCGGGGCGTGCGGCCGTCATCCTGTCCGTATGACGATCGACATCCGCCTCGGCGCGGATCAGGAGGAGGCCCTGCGGCTGCGCGCGGCCGAGGAGGGCGTCGAGCCGGAGGCGCTGGTCCGGCACGCGGTCGACGCCTACCTGGCCCGCCCCTCGCACCGGACCGTGGTCCGGGAGGCCGCCCGGGAGCAGGCGGCCGTCTGGCACGAGCTGCTGGAGCGCCTGAAATGACACTCTTCACCCTCGATGTGGTGGACTCGCTCATCGTCGCCGAGCACGCGGTGGATGACCAGGTGGTCGTGGTGCGCGATCCCGGGCTGCTCGAATCCGCCGTACACCGCCCCGCCGCTGCCATGTTCGGTGAGGAGGCGTACCCGGACCTGATCGACAAGGCGGCCGCCCTGCTCCAGTCCCTGGCGGTCAACCACCCCCTGGTGGACGGCAACAAGCGCACCGCCTGGCTGTCCTGCGTCACCTTCCTCGCCGTCAACGGCGTACATCTGGGACCGGACATCGACGCCGCCGAGCGGCTGGTGATCGAGGTCGCCACCGGCGAGGCGGACGACGTGAAGCTCATCGGCGAACGGCTGCGCGCGCTGGCTTCCTGAGCGCGGACCGACGGGTCTGTGACCCATCTCGCATCCGCCCGCCCCCTCGCGGCGTTCGCCCGAGGGGCGGGCGGGCCACCGGTAGGGTGGCCCGGTTGTCGTACGTAACGCCGTGACCGAGGGGCAGCGCCGTCAGACCGTGACCACCACCGCCACCGCCTCCCACCACCTCTCGCCCGCCTTCCCCGGCCGCGCCCCCTGGGGCACCGCCAGCAAGCTCCGTGCCTGGCAGCAGGGCGCCATGGACCGCTACCTCCAGGAGCAGCCCCGCGACTTCCTCGCGGTGGCCACCCCCGGCGCCGGGAAGACCACCTTCGCGCTGACGCTGGCCTCCTGGCTGCTGCACCACCACGTGGTGCAGCAGGTCACCGTGGTCGCGCCCACCGAGCACCTCAAGAAGCAGTGGGCCGCCGCCGCCGCGCGGATAGGGATCAAGCTGGACCCGGACTACAGCGCGGGCCCGCTCAGCAAGGAGTACCACGGCGTCGCCATCACCTACGCGGGTGTCGGCGTACGCCCCATGCTGCACCGCAACCGCAGCGAGCAGCGCAAGACCCTGGTCATCCTGGACGAGATCCACCACGCCGGCGACTCCAAGTCCTGGGGCGAGGCCTGCCTGGAGGCGTTCGAGCCGGCCACCCGCCGCCTGGCGCTCACCGGCACCCCGTTCCGCTCGGACACCAACCCCATCCCCTTCGTCACCTACGAGGAGGGCAACGACGGCATCCGGCGCTCCTCCGCCGACTACACCTACGGCTACGGCAACGCGCTGGGCGACGGTGTCGTCCGCCCGGTGATCTTCCTCAGCTACAGCGGCAACATGCGCTGGCGCACCAAGGCCGGTGACGAGGTCGCCGCCCGGCTCGGCGAGCCGATGACCAAGGACGCCGTCTCCCAGGCCTGGCGCACCGCGCTGGACCCGCGCGGCGACTGGATGCCGAATGTGCTGCGCGCCGCCGACACCCGGCTCACCGAGGTCAGGAAGGCCATCCCGGACGCCGGCGGCCTGGTCATCGCCTCCGACCAGGACTCCGCCCGCGCCTACGCCAAGCTGATCCGCGAGATCACCGGCTCCAAGGCCACCGTGGTCCTCTCCGACGACGCCGGGGCGTCCAAGCGGATCGACGAGTTCAGCGAGGGCGAGGACCGCTGGATGGTCGCCGTCCGGATGGTGTCCGAGGGCGTGGACGTCCCCCGCCTCGCCGTCGGCGTCTACGCCACCACCATCTCCACCCCGCTCTTCTTCGCCCAGGCCGTGGGCCGCTTCGTGCGCTCCCGCCGCCGGGGCGAGACCGCCTCCGTCTTCCTCCCCACCATCCCCAATCTGCTCACCTTCGCCAACGAGATGGAGGTGGAACGGGACCACGCCCTCGACAAGCCGAAGAAGGAGGGCGAGGAGGACCCGTACGCCGAGTCCGAGAAGGAGATGGAGGAGGCCAACAAGCAGGAGGACGAGGACACCGGCGAGCAGGACGCGCTGCCCTTCGAGGCGCTGGAGTCCGACGCCGTCTTCGACCGGGTGCTCTACGACGGCGCCGAGTTCGGTATGCAGGCCCACCCCGGCAGCGAGGAGGAGCAGGACTACCTCGGCATCCCCGGCCTCCTCGAACCGGACCAGGTGAACCTGCTGCTGCGCAAGCGCCAGGCCCGGCAGATCGCGCACAGCCGGCAGAAGCCCGCCGAGGACGCCGATCTCCTCGAACTGCCCGCCGAACGCCGCCCGGTGGTCTCCCACAAGGAGCTCCTGGAACTGCGCAAGCAGCTCAACACCATGGTCAGCGCCTACGTCCACCAGTCCGGCAAGCCGCATGGCGTGATCCACACCGAGCTGCGCCGGGTCTGCGGCGGCCCGCCCAGCGCCGAGGCCACCGCCGGGCAGATCCGCGAGCGGATCAAGAAGGTGCAGGAGTGGGCCACCCGTATGCGCTGACGCGCGAGGGTGATCGACGGCGATCGATGAGGGGTGCGAAACGGTCAGGTCCGGGCGATCGCGCCCGGATTCTGGACGAGGTCTTCCGCTGAGCGGAGTGGCTCGCTACATTCCCGCCAATCGCAAAGAAACGCCCCGTGGCAGCGCCGCCGCGGAGCGCAGCCGGTGCGCCATGGCCTGCCGGCGGCCTCTCCGTGCGTCGCCGATGGGACCGGTGCCGCTCCCGGATCCCCGGCAGCCGTGCCGGGGCACCGGGGGAGTGTCCGCCGTCACTCACCCGAAGAGAGGGCGTCGTGACCGCGGAGACCTCCCAGACGCTCGACCGGGGACTGCGTGTCCTCAAGCTGCTCGCCGACACCGACCACGGGCTGACCGTCACCGAGCTGTCCAACCGGCTCGGGGTCAACCGGACCGTCGTCTACCGGCTGCTCGCCACCCTGGAGCAGCACGCCCTGGTCCGCCGCGACCTCGGCGGCCGGGCCAGGGTCGGCCTCGGGGTGCTGCGGCTGGGCCGCCAGGTGCACCCGCTGGTCCGGGAGGCCGCGCTGCCCGCGCTGCGCGCGCTCGCCGAGGACATAGGGGCCACCGCGCACCTCACCCTGGTCGACGGGGCCGACGCCCTCGCCGTCGCCGTGGTCGAGCCGACCTGGACCGACTACCACGTGGCCTACCGGGCCGGCTTCCGCCACCCGCTGGACCGCGGGGCCGCCGGGCGGGCCATCCTCGCCGCCCGCCAGGCCCTCCCCGACGACCCCGGATACACCCTCACCCACGGCGAACTGGAGGCCGGCGCGAGCGGCGCCGCCGCCCCGCTGCTCGGGGTCACCGGGGTCGAGGGCAGCGTCGGCGTGGTGATGCTCGCCGACGCCGTACCCGAACGCGTCGGCCCCCGGGTCATGGACGCCGCCCGCGAGGTCGCCGACGCCCTGCGCTGACCTCCGGACCGGGCCGGACCGGGCCGGACCGGCTTCCGGCGTACGGTGCCGGGCGCCGTCCCCGCCCCCGCGGCCGATAGATTGGCTCCGTGTCTGCCTGGTTCTCCCGCCTGCCCCGCTCCCGCGCGCTCGCCCTGTGCGCCCTGCCCGTCGCGGCGCTGCTCGCCGTCGCCGGGACGGCGCCGCTGCCCTACACGGTGGCGCAGCCCGGTTCGACCAGCGATGTGCTCGGGGAGCACCAGGGTGAGCCGGTGATCACCGTCTCCGGCACCCCGGTGCGCCGCACCGACGGCAAGCTGCTGATGACCACCATCCTGGCCACCGGGCCCGACGCGGACGTGGACCTCGGGGACGTGGTGGACGGCTGGTTCCGCACCGACCGGGCCGTGCTGCCGAAGGCCTCGGTCTACCCGCCCGGGCAGACGGTGAAGGAGATCGAGAAGCGCAACCTCGGTCAGATGGCCCAGTCCCAGAACAGCGCCGTCACCGCCGCCCTCGGCTATCTGAAGGACTCCGCCCAGCCGCCGAAGGACCTTGGGCAAATCAAAGTCGACCTCCGGCTCGCCGACGTCGGCGGCCCGAGCGCCGGGCTGTTCTTCGCCCTCGGCATCGTGGACAAGATCCGCGGCGACGGCTCGGGCGGCGACCTCACCGGCGGCCGCACCATCGCCGGCACCGGGACGGTCGACGACAACGGCGAGGTCGGCCCGGTCGGCGGGGTCTCGCTCAAGACCCAGGCCGCCCACCGCGACGGCGCCACCGTCTTCCTCGTCCCCCAGGCCGAGTGCGGCGAGGCCGAGGCCGAACTGCCCGCCGGGATGCGGCTCATCCCGGTCGACTCGGTCGCGCACGCGGTGAACTCGCTGACGGACCTGGCCCACGGCAAGGCGGTTCCGAGCTGCTGACGGCCTTCGCCGCCCCGTCGGCATCCGCCCCGTCGGCCGCTCCGAGCCGCGGTCGGTCACCGTTGGACGTCCTGCGAGAGCGCCTGCTTAGCTGAGGACGCGGCAGTAGCGGATCACAGTGACCGCAGTGAGCGAGAGAGAGGTGTCCGGTGGAGACTCCCCGCCTGGAGGAGGTGCGCCTGACTTCGTTCAAGAGCTTCACCGGCCAGTGTCTGCCGCTCCACGATCTCACCGTACTCATCGGACGCAACGGCAGCGGCAAGTCCAACGCTCTGGACGGGCTCATGGTGCTGTCCCGGTTGGCCATGGGCGAGCCGGTCCGGGACGTGCTGGACGGGCCGCGCAGCGGCGGCGAGGAGCCGATCCGGGGTGGGGTCGAAGGCTGCGCCCCGCTCGGGCGTGACAGCTTCGCGCTGGGCTGCCGGGTGCGATCGGGCCAGGCGGTCTTCGACCTCGACGTGGAGATCGCGGTGCGCCCGGAGGTGCGCATTCTGCGTGAGGAGCTGACGGCCGTGGAAGGCGTGCCCTACGGTCGTCGGCGGCTGGCGGCCGGTCGTTCCCTGCTCAGCAGCGACGCCGCGGACCCGCGCCGCAGCGACCTCAAGGTGCGCTACTTCAACGGACGGAGCGGTCTCGATCCGGGGGTCCCCTTCGCGGCCGACCGCCTGCTGACGAGCCAGGTACCCGTACGGCTGCCTGCCACCACCGAGGCGACCAAACTGGTGCACCGCTCCGCGCAGGACGTCCTCGCGGTGCTGCGGGAGGTCTTTCTGCTGGACCCCGTCCCGCATCTGATGCGGCAGTACGTCAACGCCCGCGACGCCGAACTCAGGCGCAGCGCCGACAACCTGAGCGCGGCGGTGGACGCCCTGGGCCAGGACGACCCCGCCGCGTTCGACCGGCTCATGGACCTGGTGGCCGGGATGCCCGAGTACCCCGTACGGGGCATCAGCAGCGTCGACACGAAGCTGGGCGATGTGCAGCTGGTGCTGCGCGAGGCGGGCTACCACGGCACGGAACACGATGTCCCGGCCCGGCTGCTCAGCGACGGAATGCTGCGCTTCCTGGCCTTCGGCACCGCCCTGCTGAGTGCACCCGTCTCCGACAGCGGGCAGCAGGGACCGATGGAGGCCCAGCGGCACCTGGTGATCGAGGAGATCGAGAACGGCCTCTACCCCACCCAGGCCGCGCGGGTGCTGCGCCTGATGAAGGAGGAGTCGGAGCGGCGCAGCATCGACGTGCTGTTCACCACCCACAGTCCCGCCCTGCTCAACTCCCTGGAAGCCCAGGACCATTCGGGTGTCGTGGTGTGCAGCCGGGACGAGGAGTCGGGAGAGAGCGTCCTGACCCGTCTGACGGACCTTCCCGGATACGTGGACCTGCTCGCGGCCGGTGATCTGGGAGACGCGGTGACCAAGGGGCGGCTGCCGGACGCCGTCCGGCAGCGGGACACCAGCACCACCAGTGTCGAAGACTTCCTGAGGAGCCTGTGAGCCGGTGAGCAGACAGCGTCCGTCCGGGCTCCGGCTCCCGGTCGTCGACTTCCTGGACACCTCGGTGCTTGTCGAGATCCTGGATGTGCCCCATATGAACGGCCACCGCGCAGAGGTCCTGAAGGAGATGGACGCGCGGCTGAAGGCCAAGGTGCGCTTCGTGCTGCCGACCGCGACGGTGATCGAGACCGGCAACCATGTGTTCCAGATCAAGGACGGGGCGAGCCGGCGCTCCCGCGCCGCGGAGTTCATGAGCATGCTGCGCAAGACCGCCCTCCGCGAGGCACCCTGGGTGCTGCACGAGCGCACCTGGGACGGCGCCTTCCTCACCCGCCTCTGCGACGGCGGTGTGACGAACATGGACATGGCCGAGCACGCCGTGCGGCAGCAGCTCGGCGCCGGCGACCTGAGCATCGTCGCGGAACGGGACCTGTACGCGTCCCGGGCCCAGGCCCGCGTACGCATCTGGACGCTGGAGGCGACCATGGGAACCTGGGCCGAGCTTTCGTCCTGAGCACACGCCGCCGGGCCGCCACCCAGCCACCGCTTACTCGCTCGACGCCTGCTCCACCAGCGGGATGATCCGCAGCGGCACCGCGTTCTCCATCACGATCGCCGTGGACGCCCGGACGATCCCGGCGAAGCCCACCACCTTGTCGATCACCCGCTGGAGGTCCGCGTTGGAGCGGGCGACCAGTCGGCAGAGCATGTCGCCGGTGCCGGTGGTGGTGTGCAGCTCCAGCACCTCCGGGACGCCGGCCAAGTGCTCCCGGATGTCCGCGCCCTGGCCCTGCTTGATCTCCAGCGTGGCGAAGGCGGTCACCGGATAGCCGAGCGCCGCCGGGTCCACGTCCGGGCCGAATCCGCGTATCACCCCCTGCGACTGGAGCCGGTCCAGTCGCGCCTGCACCGTGCCGCGCGCCACGCCCAGGCGCCGGGAGGCCTCCAGGACGCCGATGCGCGGTTCACGGGCCAGCAGCACGATGAGCCGGCCGTCCAGATGATCGATCGCCATGTCCGTCTCCCGGTGGTCATCGTGTACGGAAAGTGCGCCCATGGTGCCCTGCGGCTGTACACATTGACCAGTGAATGCGCGAACTATTGCGCACCTTGTGGAACGGCGAGAACCTGCCGACATGACAGAGACCCTTTCCTCCACGCCCTCCACCGCACGGCAGGCCGACCCGTTCCCGGTGAAGGGGATGGACGCGGTCGTCTTCGCCGTCGGCAACGCCAAGCAGGCCGCCCACTACTACTCGACGGCCTTCGGTATGAAGCTCGTCGCCTACTCCGGCCCGGAGAACGGCAGCCGCGAGACCGCCAGCTACGTGCTGACCAACGGCGCGGCCCGGTTCGTCTTCACCTCCGTCATCAAGGCCTCCACCGACCGGGGCCGCTTCCTCGCCGAGCATGTCGCCGCGCACGGCGACGGGGTGGTGGACCTCGCCATCGAGGTCCCCGACGCCCGCAAGGCGTACGCCTACGCCGTCGAGCAGGGCGCCACCGGGATCACCGAGCCGCACGAGGTCGAGGACGAGCACGGCACCGTCGTCCTCGCCGCCATCGCCACCTACGGCAAGACCCGGCACACCCTGGTCGAGCGCACCGGCTACGACGGCCCCTACCTGCCGGGCTTCGTCGCGGCCGACCCGATCGTGGAGCCGCCGGCCAAGCGCACCTTCCAGGCCATCGACCACTGCGTGGGCAACGTCGAGCTCGGCCGGATGAACGAGTGGGTCGGCTTCTACAACAAGGTCATGGGCTTCACCAACATGAAGGAGTTCGTGGGCGACGACATCGCCACCGAGTACTCCGCGCTCATGTCCAAGGTCGTCGCGGACGGCACCCTCAAGGTGAAGTTCCCGATCAACGAGCCGGCGATCGCGAAGAAGAAGTCGCAGATCGACGAGTACCTGGAGTTCTACGGCGAGGCCGGCGTCCAGCACATCGCGCTGGCCACCAACGACATCGTCGCCACGGTGCGCAGCATGCGGGCGGCGGGTGTGAAGTTCCTGGACACCCCCGACTCGTACTACGACACCCTCGGCGAGTGGGCCGGCGAGACCCGCGTCCCGGTGGAGACCCTGCGCGAGCTGAAGATCCTGGTCGACCGCGACGAGGACGGCTATCTGCTGCAGATCTTCACCAAGCCGGTCCAGGACCGTCCGACCGTCTTCTTCGAGATGATCGAGCGCCACGGCTCCATGGGCTTCGGCAAGGGCAACTTCAAGGCCCTGTTCGAGGCCATCGAGCGCGAGCAGGAGAAGCGCGGCAACCTCTGAGCCCCCCAGGGGATCCACCGTCCGGCGGGTGCGCCCAATGACGTGCGCACCCGCCGGACGGCTGTACGAGGCGGGGAACCGGCGGGGTGGCCGCGGCCGTACGGGGGGCGCGGCCACCCCTCCGCCGTGCCGGCGGGAGAGGGCCGGAACACGGCGCCAGCGGCGGCAGCGACGGTACGGGGGCGGGGCCGCCGTACGAGCAGGCCGCGCCTCCCGTGCAACTCCGCCCCGGCACCCCCGACCCGGCCCCTACTCGCCAGCCGCCTTCCCGCCCCCCGCCGTCTTCGCGGCTAGGGGGCTTTTCGCCGCACGCTTCGGCACGCTCGGGCTCTGCGCCACCCCCGAGCCGTACACGTCCCTCGGGCCGCCCTCGGCCGGTTCGCCCAGCTCCTCCAGGGCATGCCGGGCCGCCGGGGCGCCCAGCGGCGAGAAGGAGGGGTTGATCCGCAGCGCCTCGGCCAGATGGCGGCGGGCCGCGCCCGACAGGCCGAGCGCCTGCTCGATCATGCCCCGGTGGTACACCGGCAGCGCGTTGCGCGGGCCCTGCTCATGGGCCCGCCGGGCGTACGGCAGGGCGTCCCGCGCCCGGTCCGCCCGCAGCAGCGCCCAGCCCAGCGCGTCGGCGACCTGCGGCGAGCGGTGGCGCCGCACCCACCAGCGTTCCATCAGCGCCTCCACCGCCTCCTCCGCCTCCCCGTGGTCGGCCTGCCAGCGGGCCAGGACCAGCGCCCCGTCCACCCCGTGGGCGGCCCGCTCCGCCACCTTCGCCCGCAGCAGCCCCCCGTACTCCCGGGCCGCCTCCTGATCACCCAGCGCCTCCGCCGCCTCGGCCGCCGCCAGGGCGTATCCGGGCAGCGGGCGGGCCTGGAGCGCCGCCGCGTAGCCGCGCAGGGCCTCCTCGCCCCGGCCGAGCGCGGCCAACGCCCGGGCCCGCCCCGCCAGTGCGGCGGCCCGCCCGGGCGCCTCCGCCTTCGGGGCGGTCCGCAGCGCCTCCTCGTACGCCCCCAGCGCGTCCGCCGGTTCGCCGCGCTCGAAGGCCAGCTCACCCACCCGGGTCAGCGCGGCCGACCGCTCCAGCGGGGAGGCGGTCAGCGCCACCGCGTCGAACGCCGCCGCCGAGGCGTCCTCCCGCCAGGCCCGCTGCCAGTACGCCTCCGCGGCCCGCCCCAGCCCGGCCGCCGCGTGCGGGGCCAGCTCCCGCAGCCGCTCCACCGCCTTGGCGGCCGAGGCGCTGTCGCCGAGCCCGGTGTAGGCGTCCGCCAGCACCGCCTGCGCCCGCCAGCCCTCCGGCGCCGCCTTCGCCGCCGCCTCGCCCCAGCGCCGGGCCGCCGCCCAGTCCCCGCGCGCCGCCGCCAGCGCGCCCAGCCCCGTCTGCCCGGCCGCGTTCCCCCGCCCCGCCGGCCGCAGCGCCAGCGAACGTCCCAGCGCCGCCTCCGCCTTGGCGTAGGCGGCGGAGTCACCGGTCTCCAGATACGCGGTGCCCAGCTCCGCCCAGACCGCCTCGTCCTTCGGATGGGCCCGCAGCCAGCGCTCCCGGTCGGCGACCAGCGCGGCCAGTTGCGACCCGGGCACCCGCGCCCCGGCCCGTAGCAGCGCCTCCGCCCGTACCACCGCCGTCGCGCCGGCGACCCCGGACGCCGGAGGACGGTCCGTCCCCTCCAGGGTGGCGAGGAGGCCTCCCGGCCCCGGCCACGGTACGAAGATCAGCGCGGCGACCAGCGCCACCGCGCCCGCCCCGGAGCCCAGCACGACCCGACACACCCGTTCCGGCTTCATCCCGCCACTGTGCGGGCCGCCCTCCGTGTGCTCCGGGCCGCCCGACCGGCCCCGCCCACGGGTTCACACCGATGGCCCCGGAGTGCCAGGCTGGAGGCGTGGACGAGCTCCTGAACCGGCTGCGCGCCGGTCTCCCGGCCGATGCCCTGATCACCGACCCGGACGTCACCGTCTCCTACGCCCATGACGCGGCGAGCTTCTGCGAGGCGGGCACCCCGGCCGTGGTCGCCCTGCCGCGCACGGTGGAGGAGGTCCAGCACATCATGCGGACCGCGACCGCCCTGCGCGTCCCGGTCGTCCCCCAGGGCGCCCGCACCGGGCTGTCCGGCGGCGCCAACGCCTCCGAGGGGTGTGTGGTGCTCTCCCTCACCCGGATGGACCGCATCCTGGAGATCAACCCGGTGGACCGGGTCGCCGTGGTCGAGCCCGGAGTGATCAACGCCGTGCTGTCCCGGGCCGTCGCCGAACAGGGCCTGTACTACCCGCCGGACCCCTCCAGCTGGGAGATGTGCACCATCGGCGGCAACATCGGCACCGCGTCCGGTGGGCTGTGCTGCGTGAAGTACGGGGTCACCGCGGAGTACGTGCTCGGCCTGGACGTCGTCCTGGCCGACGGCCGGCTGCTCACCACCGGCCGCCGCACCGCCAAGGGCGTCGCCGGCTACGACCTCACCCGGCTGTTCGTCGGCTCCGAGGGCACCCTGGGCATCGTCGTCCGCGCGATCCTCGCCCTGCGCCCCAAGCCGCCCCAACAGCTGGTCCTGGCCGCCGAGTTCCCCTCCGCCGCGGCCGCCTGCGACGCGGTCTGCGCCATCATGGAGCGCGGCCACACCCCGTCCCTGCTGGAGCTGATGGACCGCACCACCCTCCACGCGGTCAACCGGCTCGGCAACATGGGCCTGCCCGAGTCCACCGAGGCGCTCCTCCTGGCCGCCTTCGACACCCCCGACCCGACCGCGGACCTCGCCGCCGTCGGCGAGCTGTGCACCGCCGCCGGCGCCACCCAGGTCGTCCCCGCCGAGGACGCCGCCGAGTCCGAACTCCTCCTCCAGGCCCGCCGGATGTCCCTCACCGCCCTGGAGGCGGTCAAGTCCGCGACGATGATCGACGACGTCTGCGTACCCCGCTCCCGACTCGCCGCCATGCTGGACGGCACCGCCGCCATCGCCGCCAAGTACGAGCTGACCATCGGCGTCTGCGTCCACGCGGGCGACGGCAACACCCACCCGGTCGTCTGCTTCGACCACCAGGACCCCGACGAGTCCCGCCGGGCCCGCGAGTCCTTCGACGCGATCATGGCCCTCGGCCTGGAACTGGGCGGCACCATCACCGGCGAACACGGTGTCGGGGTGCTGAAGAAGGAGTGGCTGGCCCGCGAGCTGGGCCCGGTCGGCGTGGAGCTCCAGCGCTCCATCCGTACCGCCTTCGACCCCCTCGGCATCCTCAACCCCGGCAAGCTCTTCTGAGCGGTGGTCAGGTGAAGAGGAGCTGGACCAGCAGATACATGTTCAGCGCGGAGAGCGCCGTGCAGATCACGATCCCCGTCCAGGTGGTGACCCGGCGGTTGACCAGCTTGCCCATCAAGGTCCGGCGGCTGGTGAAGTAGACCAGCGGGGCGAGCGCGAAGGGGATGCCGAAGGAGAGCACCACCTGGGAGGCGATCAG
The DNA here is from genome assembly GCF_040644755.1 of Streptomyces sp. NPDC046887. Lineage (NCBI taxonomy): Bacteria > Bacillati > Actinomycetota > Actinomycetes > Kitasatosporales > Streptomycetaceae > Streptomyces > Streptomyces sp. NPDC046887. Next base: position 37,982 of record NZ_JBEYXH010000040.1, on the reverse strand, counting down.
CGCGTCGTCCGGGGAGATACCGAGCCCCAGCACCACCAGCGCGGGCAGCATGGTCAGCCCCCGGCGCAGCAGCAGCGGCAGCCGGCGGCGGATGAAGCCGTCCATGACCACCTGGCCGGCGTAGGTCCCCACGCCCGAGGAGGAAAGGCCGGAGGCGAGCAGCGCCACCGCGAAGGCCAGCGCCGCCATGCCGCCCACCAGCCGGCCCAGACTGTCGTGCGCGGCCGCCAGCGTGCCGTCGAATCCCTGCCCCGCGTTGTGGAAGAGGACCGCGGCCACACAGAGCATCGCCAGGTTGATCATCCCGGCCAGCCCCAGGCCCCCGACGCAGTCGGTGCGCAGCGCGCTCAGCGCGGCCCGGGTCGCGCGCTCCCCGACCGGCCGGGCGCGCCGGGCGGTGACGGCCGAGTGCAGGTAGATGACGTGCGGCATCACGGTGGCGCCGATGATGCCGACGGCCAGCGTGAGCGACTCGGTCCCGGCGAGCCGCGGGATCAACCCGTCGGCCGCCTGGGCGCCGTCCGGCCCGCCGACCGCCACCAACTGGTAGAGGAAGCCGAATCCGATGACCGCCAGGAGGAAGGTGGTGGCCAGCTCGAAGGGCCGGTAGCCGCGGCTCTGCAACGCGAGCAGGGCGAAGCTGATGACGGCGGTGGCCAGCCCGGCCGGGAACAGCGGCACCCCGAACAGCAGGTTCAGCGCGATCGCGGCGCCGACGAACTCCGCCAGGTCGGTCGCCATGACCACCAGCTCGGCCTGGACCCACAGCACGGCGGCCACCGGCCGCGGCAGCCGGCGTCCGCACAGCGTGGGCAGGTCCTGCCCGGTCGCCAGACCGGTCTTCGCGGACAGGTACTGGATGAACATGGCGACCACGTTGGCCAGCACCAGCACCCAGACGAGCAGATAGCCGAAGTGGGCTCCCGCCTGGAAGTTGGTGGCGAAGTTGCCCGGGTCGACATAGGCGACCGCGGCGACGAACGCCGGCCCGTAGAAGGCACGGCGCACCCGGCGCACCTCGATCCGGGCCGGGGCGACCTCGACGGCCGGCTTCGGCGGGGCGGATGTGCTCATGCGGGGTTCCCTTCGGGTCCTGGGGAGGGGGAGGGAGCGGGGGAGGGGGAGGGAAACCGGTGGCGGGGACGGACCCGCGTCGGTGGGCGGGACGGGGCCCGCGGGGGCCTCGCGCCTGGCGGGCGGCCCCGGTGGGCGGGGCGGGGCCCCGGTGGGCGGGACGGGCCCCGGTGGGCGGGACGGGCCCCGGTGGGCGGGACGGGACCCCGGTGGGCGGGGCGGTCGGCCGCCGCCCCGCCCGGGCCGGGGCGGCCGCCGCCCACCGGTGTCGGGGCGTCAGCCCGCGTCCTCCTCGGGCTCCGGGTCCACGGGCGGGGTGCCGTAGCTGAAGTAGGTCTCCTGCGGCAGATTGGTCCCGCCGATGGCCGTCCCGGTGTCGATCTGGTCCATCGTCCAGGTACGGGTCTCGAAGTCCGGCTCCATGATCAGCATGCCCGGGTCGCCGAAGAGCTCGATCCGGTTGCCGCCGGGCTCGAAGACGTACAGGAACGAACTCTGGGTGATCCCATGGCGGTCCGGGCCCGCCTCGATGGTGATGTCGTAGTCCCGGAACATCTCCGCCGCGTCCACCGTGTGCTGCTGCACCCCGTAGTAGAAGGCGACATGGTGCAGCCGGCCGCGGGCGCCTCGGGCGTCGCGCATCACGGCCACGTCATGGCTGAGCTGGCTGCTGCTCATCCACACCCCGGCCTCGACATCGCCGTCCACCACCCGTTCGTTGGTCCGCAGCCGCAGATGCCGCTCGAAGGAGTTCCGCACCGGGGTGACATCGCTGGCCAGCAGGTTGAGGTGGTCGATGCGCTTGATGGGCAGGCCCTGCAGCGGCTTCTTCGACGGACGGCTGAGGATCTTGCTCCGCAGCTCGTCCGGGGCCCGGTACTTCTCCGCCTCCCACAGCAGGCTGAGCCGGTGGCCGTCCGGGGTGGTGAAGTCGTACGTCTTGCCGTAGCCGTACTCGTCCTCCGACCAGGCGCCCTCGCCGTTGCCGTCCTGGAGCGAACGCACCCGCCGCTCCAGGGCCTCCGGGGAGGTGGTGCGCAGCGCCGCGTGGTCCATCCGGGCCACCGGACCCTCGGTGATCTTCAGGCTCCACTGGTACGGGTCCTCGTAGCCGCGGAGATAGACCGACTGGCCCTCCCGCCGGGTCTCGTACATGCCGAGCAGGTCCTTGAAGAACCACAGGGTGCCGTCGGGGTCGGGGGTGTGCAGTTCGACCCGCGCCAGATGCGCGATCTCGTGCCGGTAGTGCTCCTCGCTCATGTCCCTGCTCGTGTCCCTGCTCATGTCCCTGCTCATGTCCCTGCTCATGTCACTGCCTTTCCGCGCCGGTGGACGCGGCCGGGCCGGCCGCGCTCCGCGCGCTCGCTTGGGGGCCGGAGGGGGCGGGGGCGGCGTCCGCCCCGCGTCGGGCGGCCGCGCGTTCCGCCGTGGTCACGTCGCCGGCCGCCCAGTGCACCGGCTCGACCTCGCGGATGACGACCCGGATGTTGTCGACCGGGGCGCCCACGGCGCGGTGCGCCGCCAGGGTGAGTTCATGGATGAGGGCCCGGACCTGCTCGGGTGAGCGGCCGGTGCCGAGCGTCACGTCGATGAAGGGCATGGTCAGCCTCCCGCGATGGAGAGGGCGCCGAGGGTGGAGAAGGACGCGCGGACGGCGGCGCCCGGCCGTACCGGCACCGCGTCGGTCATCCCGCCGGTCAGCACGATCTGACCGGGCTCCAGGGCGAGTCCGCGCGCTCCGAGGGCGTTCGCCGCCAGGGCCAGTGCCTCGGCCGGGTGGCCCTGGACGGCGGCGCCGGTGGCCGAGTCGACCGGCTCGCCGTCCACCTCCAGCAGCACCGCCTCATGGGCCAGGTCCAGCGCCTCCGGGGAGCGGCCGACCGGCCCCAGGACGAACAGCGCCGAGGAGCTGTTGTCGGCGACCGCGTCGGCGAGGGTGAAGGAGAAGTCCTGGAAGCGGCTGTCGATGATCTCGACCCCCGCGTGCACCCGCTCCACGGCGGCCAGCGCGGTCGCCGCCGTGACGCCGGGACCGGCCAGTCGCTCGCCCATCACGAAGACGATCTCCGGCTCGGCCCGAGGGTGGATCAGCCGCTCGCGCGGCAGCGGCTCCCCGGCGGGCAGCACCATGGCGTCCGTCAGCCAGGCCAGCGACGGCGAGTCGATGCCCATGCGGATCTGCTTGGCGCGCGAGGTGAGGCCCAGCTTGACGCCGATGAGCCGCTCGCCGCGGGCCAGCCGCTGCTGAAGCGCCTCGTACTGCACGGTGTACGCGCCCGGCAGATCGAGGGTGGGCCACTGCGCGGTGATCGGCCCGCGGGCGGTGACGGAGCGTTCCGCCTCCAGCAGCACCGCGGCGGCACGCCGGGTGTCACCGGGCAGGACTTCCAATGTCTCGGCCATGGGAGGCCGCCTCCTAGGGGGGGATGTCTCGGCAGGGGTGGAGTTCGATGGAGTACGGGGGGTGGGCCGGGTCCGCGTCAGCGGGAGCGGGTGACGGTCGCGGCGCCCAGTCCGGCCAGCGAGACCGTCACGGTGGAGCCCGGGAGCAGGTCGACGGCGGTACCGAAGCCGGACACCAGCACGCTGCTGCCCGCGGTGAGGGGCGGCTGCTCGCCGGTCCGCGCGTTCGCCGCCCAGACCAGGGCCTCCAGCGGGGAGCCGAGCGCCATACCGGTGGCGCCGGTCGCGGCGACCTCCCCGTCGCGGTACAGCACATAGCCGGCCAGCCGCAGATCGACGCCGTCCGGCCGGACCGGGGCGGTGCCGAGGGCCACACGGTGGCAGCCGGCGTTGTCGGCGGCCAGGTCGAGGGCGGTGGCGGGACCGTCCTCGATCCGGGAGTCGGTGACTTCCAGGGCCGGCAGCACGAACTCCACCGCCCGTAGCGCGTCCACCGAGGTCACCCCGGGCCCGGACAGCGGTGCGCCGAGCACCAGAAGCACCGCCGGCTCGACGCGCGGCCGGATCGACTCGCCGGAGGGCAGGGGGAGGTGACCGGGGTGGAACATCTCCTCGGTCAACCGGCCGAGCACCGGTTCCGCGGCCCCCTCCAGGGCCCGCCGCGCGGGTACGGAGGTCAGGCCCACCTTGACACCGCGGACGCGGGCCCCCTCGGCGGTGCCCAGCCGCAGCACCTCGTCCTGGACCCGGTAGGCGTCCGCGAGCGTGGCCACCGCGCCGTCGCGGCTGGGTGAGGGGATCGGTTTGCCGGTGCGGCGGGCGTGGTGCAGCCGCGCGGCCGTCTCGCGCGGCGCGTCGGCGTCAGGGGCTGGGGTCATGGCGGCTTCGGGCCTCTCGGTCTGCCACGCCGGGACGACGTGGAGGTGGGTACGGGCGGTGGGACGGGACCCCGCGGCGGGCACGGTGAATCGGCAGCGGGGCGCCGGTGCCGGTGTCGGGGGGTGATGCGGGCTCAGGTGGCGTACGGGCCGGGGCCGGGTGGCCGGGGCGGTGCGGGCTCAGGTCCCGTACGGACAGTGGCCAGGACCTCCTGGAGTTACGCGGAAGGCCGGGCCCGCCAGGGCCCCCCGCGCCGCCGGCTGGTCGTACGGGCGGTCAGCGGATGCGCAGCACCACGGCGCGGGGCTCGGTGAAGAACTCGCGGGAGAACCGGCCGCCCTCCCGGCCGACCCCGCTCATCCCCTCGCCCCCGAAGGGCATGCGCAGATCGCGTTCGAAGAAGCAGTTGACCCACACGGTGCCGGCCTTCCAGCGGGCCGCCATCCGGTGGGCGCGGTCCAGGTCCCGGGTGAACAGGATGCCCGCCAGGCCGTACCGGGTGGTGTTCGCCAGCCGCAGCGCCTCCTCCTCGGTGTCGAACGGGATGACCGTCTCCACCGGGCCGAAGATCTCCTCCTGCGCGGTCCGCGAGTCGTTGCCGAGCCCGGTGATCACGGTCGGCCGGTAGTAGTGGCCCCGGCCCAGCTCGCCGTCGGTCAGCGGGGAGCCGCCGGTCACCACCGTGCCGCCCTCCCGCTGCGCCAACTCGACATAGCCGTGCACCTTCTCCAGATGCCGGCGCTCGATGAGCGGGCCCATGGCGGTGTCCTCCCGGCGCGGATCGCCGACGACCAGCTTTCGGGCCTCGGCGGTGAACCGCTCCAGGAACTCCGGCAGGATCGAGCGCTGCACCAGCAACCGGGACCCGGCGAAGCACACCTGGCCGCTGCCGCCGAAGATGGCCTTCAGGGACTCCGGGACGGCCACGTCGAGATCCGCGTCGGCGAAGACGATATTGGCCGACTTGCCGCCCATCTCGGCGGAGACCGGCGTCAGTTGGGCCGCCGCGGCCGCCATCACGGCCGCCCCGGTGGCGCTCGACCCGGTGAAGGTGATCCGGTCCACCCGCGGGTCCCCGGTCAGCGGTCCGGCGACCTCGTCGCCGCCGAAGCCGTGGACGACGTTGAGGACCCCCTCCGGCAGCCCCGCCTCCAGGGCCAGCTCCCCGAAGCGGGCCGCGGTCAGCGGGGTCTGCGGCGCCGGCTTGAGCACCACGGTGTTGCCAAAGGCCAGCGCGGGCGCCACCTTCCAGGTGGCCAGCATCAGCGGCGCGTTCCAGGGGCTGATCGCGGAGACCACCCCGGCCGGGGCGTGCAGCGAGTAGCCGAGCACCGGCCCGTTGGGGTAGGCGTCCTCGGTGGCCAGCGCCGCGTAGTCGGCGAAGAACCGGAGGTTCTGGGCGACCCGCGGCATCTCGCCGTGCAGCGCCTGGCGGAGCAGCTTCCCGCTGTCATGGGACTCCAGCAGGGCCAGTTCCTCCCGGTGCGCGTCCACCGCGTCGGCCACCGCGTGCAGCACCGCCCGCCGTTCGGTGGGCGTCATCCTGGGCCAGGGGCCCTCGTCGAAGGCCGTACGGGCCGCCGCGAGCGCCCGCTCGGCGTCCCGGGCGCCGCCCCGGGCGACGGTGCCCAGCAGCGCGTCGTCGTGCGGGTCGCGGGTCTCGAAGACGCGTCCGTCCACGGAGGCGACGGAGCGCCCGCCGATCAGATGGTGCACCGTCCGCTTTTCGCTGGCCGCGGCGCCGATGGACATGCGATTACCCCCTGGAAGCAGCATCTCTGCGGTGGTCGTGGTCATTCCCGTAACGGCGGGCCCGGCGTCGCGAATCGTCCGCGGAACAACAGGATCCGGAAATTCGACCGGCGTGCCTCATCCTCCGGTCCGCTTTTCGGCAGCGTCAAGGGGAGCCGGTGTCGTTGACCGACTTTTGGCGTTTGTATCGGGTGGCGGAATCTGTTGACCCATGGCGAGGCGGCTGGCTAGCGTCGTTTTCGCAGCACGGACGAGACAGGCACGGCAGGAAGCAGGAAGCAGGAAGCAGGAAGCAGGAAGCAGGAAGCGGGAACGGGAAGGGGAACGGCGGGGCTCGGCGGGGTGGGAAACCGGCTGAGGGGTGATGCGGCGAGCCGGCCGGATCCCCGCTCCCGCCCGCCGCGTGTCCGGGGGATCCCGGTTCTCGGCGCGGCTTCCCCGCGTTCCGCGTACCGCGTACCGCGTTCGTTCCGCGTTCCGCGCATTCCCTTGTGCTCCACGCGATCCATGCGCTCCACGCGTTCTATGCGCTCCATGTATTTCCTGCACTCCACGCATTTCCTGCGTTCTGTTTGCTCCATGCTTTCCGGCGGTCCGTGAGGGCCGCGGGGGTCATGGATCCCGGTATTTCTTTTCGGCGGTCGGGCGGCTCAACGGGGCGCCGGTCATTCCGCCGGCGGTTCACCACAGGTCAGAGGGGGACGTGTCAACCATGGGCTCAAGACAGCTGAGCCGGAATGTCGCCATAGGCGTGATCGGGGGAGGGGCGGCGGCCGTCTGTCTGCTCGACGCGCTCGCCGAGGCCAGACTGGAGCCCGGCGAGGTCACCGTCTTCGAACCCTCGCCCCACCTGTGGCGCGGCCGGCCCTACCAGCCGGACCTGGACACCGTGCGGGTGAACATCCCGCCCGAGGGGATGTCCGTGCGCTTCGGCGACCAGGCCCACTTCCCGCGCTGGCTGGCCGCCCGGGACACCGTTCTCGGCATGGCCGAACCGGACTTCGTCGACCCGATCAACGGGCTGCGCTTCGTCCCGCGCGCCACCTACGGCGCGTATCTGGAGGTGTCCGCCCACGACGCCGTGAGCCGGCTGCGTGCGGCGGGCTGGCGGGTGGAGATCGTCACCGCCCAGGTCACCGGCGCCCTGCCCGCCCTGGACGGGCGGGTGAGCCTGCTGTACGGCGACGGCAGGCACCTCACCGTCGACCACACCGTGCTGTGCGTGGGCCGGGGCCGGCCGGGCGACCCGTACCGGCTGTCGGGGCTGGACGGCTATCTGGCCGACCCCTACCCGCTGTCCGGCACGCTCCGGGAGTTCGGCGCGGACGCCGACGTGGGGGTCGTCGGCGCCGGACTGACCGGGGTGGACGTCGCCCTGTCGCTGCTGGCCCGCGGACACCGCGGCCGGGTCCTGCTGGCCTCCCGCAGCGGAGTGCTGCCGCGAGTGCGCCAGACGGCACGGCCGCACACCCTGCGGCACTTCACCGCCGAGCGGTTCCGCGAGGCGGCCCAGCGCGGCGGGACGGTGACGCTGCGGCAGGTGATCGACCTGATGCGGGCCGAGTTCGCGGAGGCGGGCGAGGACTTCACCGCGGTCGCCCGGGAGATCACCGCGGCGCCCGGCGCGGAGGACCCGGTCCACCGGCTGCGCCGCCATCTGTCCGAGGTCGACGACCCCGACCGCGGGCTGCGCATCCTCCAGCAGTCGGTCCCGGCGACCGGGCCGGACGTCTGGCCCCTGCTGCCGGAGGCCGATCGGCAACTGCTGCTGCGCGACCACTACCGCTCGATGATGAGCCTGTGCTGCCCCATGCCGGCGACCACCGCGACCGCGCTGCTCGGCATGATCGACAGCGGTCAGCTGCGGATCGTCTCCGATGTGCGGGCCATCGAGCCGGCGCCCGGCGGCGGGTTCGCCCTGCGGACCGGCGACGGGGCGGCGCCGCTGCGCGCCGACCGGATGGTCAACGCGGTGAGCCCGGCCCCCGGCGGGCTGCCGGCCCGCGCCCAGGCGCTGGTCGCCTCGCTGGTCGCGGGCGGGCTGGCGGAGCCCCATCCGCGCGGCGGCCTCCGCACCGAGCGGGCCACCAGCCGGCTCCAGACCGGCGGCACCACCCATCCCGGCCTCTACGCGCTCGGCGACCTGGCCGCGGGCAGCCTGTTCTTCACCTTCGGGCTGCCCTCCATCGTTGACCGCGCCTACGACATCGTCCAGGCGATCCGCGCCGGTGGCGGCCCCCCGCTGCCCACCGCCGAGAACGCCCTGCTCAACGTCTGACCCCGACCGTCCCCAGAACCGCCACCCGGCGGCGTACCGCCTCACCCACCCACCCATCCACCCCACCGACCCACCCACCGCCCGGACCGCCACCGGACCCACTGCCCGGATCCGGCCGTATCCGGACCCACTGCCCTGGATCCGGCCACCCGGACCCACTGCCCGGACCCACCGCCCGGAGGAGACATGACCACCGCGCCGACCGCGCCAGCGAGCCTCGACGCCCACCGACCCAACGACGTCCGCCCGATGACCGGCGAGGAGTACCTGGACTCGCTGCGGGACGGCCGGGAGATCTACATCCACGGCGAGCGCGTCCGGGACGTCACCACCCACCCCGCCTTCCGCAACAGCGCGCGCTCCCTCGCCCGCCTCTACGACGCCCTGCACGCCCCGGAGGCCGAGGGCGTGCTGCGGGTGCCGACCGACACCGGCAACGGCGGCTTCACCCATCCGTTCTTCAAGACGCCGCACTCCGCCGAGGACCTGATCACCAGCCGGGACGCCATCGTGCGGTGGCAGCGGCTGGTCTACGGCTGGATGGGCCGCACCCCGGACTACAAGGCGTCCTTCCTCGGCACCCTGGGCGCCAACGCCGACTTCTACGGGCCCTTCCGGGACAACGCGCTGGCCTGGTACAAGCGCGCCCAGGAGCGGGTGCTGTACTTCAACCACGCGATCGTGCACCCGCCGATCGACCGGGACAAGCCGGCCGACGCGACCGCCGACGTGTGCGTGCACGTCGAGGAGGAGACCGACGCCGGGCTGGTCGTCTCCGGTGCCAAGGTGGTCGCCACCGGCTCCGCGCTCACCAACGCCAACTTCGTCGCCCACTACGGACTGCCGCTGAAGGACAAGCGGTTCGGCGTGGTCTTCAGCGTCCCGATGGACACCCCGGGCCTGAAGCTGCTGTGCCGCACCTCCTACGAGCTGACCGCCCAGGTCATGGGCAGCCCGTTCGACTACCCGCTGTCCAGCCGGCTGGACGAGAACGACGCCGTCATGGTGATGGACCGGGTGCTCATCCCCTGGGAGAACGTCTTCATGTACGACGCGGAGGCGGCCAACTCCTTCGCCAACGGCTCGGGCTTCGTCGACCGCTTCACCTTCCACGGCTGCGCCCGGCTCGCGGTGAAGCTGGACTTCATCGCCGGCTGCGCCATGAAGGCGGTCGAGATGACCGGCACCGCCGGCTTCCGCGGGGTGCAGGCCCAGATCGGGGAGATCCTGAACTGGCGCGACCTGTTCTGGGGGCTGTCCGAGGCGATGGCCAAGGACCCGGTGCCGTGGACCGGCGGCGCGGTCCAGCCCAACGTGCGCTACGGCATGGCGTACCGGACCTTCATGGGCGTCGGCTACCCGCGCATCCGGGAGATCCTCCAGCAGACCCTGGGCAGCGGCCTGATCTACCTCAACTCGCACGCCGCCGACTGGAAGAACCCCGAGATCCGCCCCTACCTCGACCAGTATCTCCGCGGCTCCGGCGGCATCCCGGCGATCGACCGGGTCAAGCTGCTGAAGCTGCTGTGGGACGCGGTGGGCACCGAGTTCGGCGGCCGCCACGAGCTGTACGAGCGCAACTACGGTGGCGACCACGAGGCGGTCCGCTTCCAGACCCTGCACGCCTACCAGCAGTCCGGTCAGGCGGCCGCGCTGACCGACTTCGTGGACGAGTGCCTGGACGAGTACGACCTGGACGGCTGGCGGCGCGGCGACATGTTCGATCCGGGCGAGCTCAGCTTCGTCCAGGGCCGTTGAACGGGGTGCGGGGCGTGCCGGGCCCAGCCCCCGCCGACACGGCCCCGGTCGCCGACACGGCCCCGGTCACCGAGGCGGGCCCGGTCACCGAGGCGGCCCCGGCCCCCGGCGCGGCCGAGGACACCGCCCTGCTGGCCGCCACCCCGGAGCGGCTGCGCGGCGCCCTGGGCCACTTCGCCAGCGGGGTCACGGTGGTGACCACCACCACCGAGGGCCCGGCCGGCGTCCAGGCGCACGGCATGACCGCCAACGCCTTCACCTCGGTGTCGCTGGAGCCCCCGCTGGTCCTGGTCTCCATCTCCAACGGGGCGCGCACCCACCGCCGTATCGACGCCTCGGGCCGCTACGGAGTCTCCATCCTGGGCGCCGAACAGCAGTCCGTCGCCCGGCACTTCGCCGGCGGCCCGCAGTCCGCGGAGCCGGTCGGCTTCGACTGGCGCGACGGTCTCCCGCTCATCCCCGGCGCGCTGGTGCACCTGGCCTGCCGGGTGCACCAGGCCCACCGGGCGGGCGACCACACCCTGTTCGTCGGCGAGGTCGAGGGCCTGTGGCTCGGCCGGGGGGCACCCCTGGTCCACTTCCGCCGCGACCTGAGCGCCCTGCCCACCCCGCCGACCGCCCCACTCGCCGCCCCATCCGCCGCCCCGCCGACCGCCCCACCCACCAGCCCATCCGCCGCCCCACCCACCACCCCGGGCCGCGGATCCGTACCCGACCGCGCCCCCAGCACGGAACGAGCAGAGAGGCCCGCCCATGTCCGCTGAGCCCGGCGCCGCGCCCTGGGACCGGCTGTTCGCCCGCCATGTGGCGAGCGACACCGGCGACCAGATCACGGCCATCCTCGACCAGTCCGGCGCCACCGACGCCATCGCGCTGTCCGGCGGCTTCCCGCACCCCGACACCTTCCCGGCCCGCGCGCTCGCCGAGAGCCAGGCCCGGGTCCTGGCCCAGCCGGCCGCCCTGCAGTACGGCCCCACCCGGGGACTTCCCGGGCTGCGCGACTGGTTCACCGACTGGCTGGGCCGCGCCGAGGGACGGGCGCCCACCGAGGACGAGCTGCTGATCACCAGCGGCGGTATGGAGGGACTCGGCCTCGTCACCCGCAGCCTGCTCGACCCGGGCGACCGGGTGGTGGTCGAGGGGCCCACCTTCTTCGGCGCCCTGGTCGGCTTCCAGCGCCAGCTGGCCCGGGTGGAGACGGTGCCGGTGGACCAGGACGGCCTGGACACCGACGCCCTGGCGGAGCTGCTGCGCCGGGGCTCCGAGCCGCCGCCCAAGCTGCTCTACGTCATCCCGGACTACCAGAACCCGAGCGGTCTGAGCCTGTCACCCGAGCGCCGGCACGCCCTGGTGGAGCTGGCCCGCCGCTACGGCATCCTCATCGTGGAGGACGTCGCCTACCGGGAGCTCGGCTTCGACGGCGAACGCCACCCCAGCCTGTGGGCGCTGGCCCCCGACGTGGTGGCCCAGGTCGGCACCTTCGCCAAGACCTTCACCCCCGGCATCCGGCTGGGCTGGGTCGCCGCCCCGGCGCGCCTGGTCGCCCAGCTCGCCCGGGCCAAGCAGAACACCGACCAGTGCACCGGCGCCCTCGGGCAGCTGCTGCTGGAGGAGTACGGCCGCTCCGGCGGCTTCGACCGCGGGATCGCCGCCTCCCGGGACTTCTACCGGCGGCGGCGGGATCTGATGACCGCCGCCCTCGACGCCCATCTGCCCGCCGGGGTCGACCGCACCCACCCGCACGGCGGCTTCTTCAGCTGGCTCACCCTGCCCGGTCAGGTGGACACCATGGCCCTCCAGCAGCGGGCGCTGGCCGCCAAGGTCAGCTATGTGCCCGGCCGCGCCTTCTACGCCGGTGAGCACGGCGGCAACTGCCTGCGGCTCGCGTTCAGCCGGGTCCCGGAGGAGCGGATCACCGAGGGCGTACGCAATCTGGCCGGCGTCATCGCCGAGGCCATCGCCCCGGCCGCGACCCGCTGACCCCGCCCCGTACGCCACACCCCCGTACATCACCCCGTACGCCAGCCGAAGGACAACCCGTATGCCCTCCGTGTACAACGAACTGGTCCGGCCGCCCCGGTCGGACGTGGACGCCCTGCGTGAGCTGCTGCTCCCCGAGTACAGCCCGAGCTGCCTGGCCGCGGACGCCGGCGACCGTATCGGCGCCATCGGCGGTCTGCGCACCGTGACCGCCACCCACCGGGTCATCGGCCCCGCCCTGACCGTCGACCTGTCCGAGGACAACCTCGTCGACATCCTGCCGGTGCTCGGCACCGCCGAGCCCGGCGACGTCGTGGTGCTGGCCTGCCACGGCATCACCGGCATGGCGATGTGGGGCGGGCTGATGGCGACCCTGTCCCAGCTGGCCGGGATCGCCGGCGCCGTGGTGGACGGGGCGGTACGCGACGTGGACGAGATGCGCGATCTGGGCTTCCCCGTCTGGTACCGCACCGCCATGCCCCGCCGCTGCCCGGCCGCCGGCCTGGAGGGCGCCGTCCGGGTCAACGTACCGGTGGAGATCGACGGGGTGACCGTGCGACCGGGCGACATCGTGGTCGCGGACGAGAACGGCGTGGCCGTGGTGCCGCCCGGCGCCGCCGGGGACGTGGTGGACTCCACCCGGCGGCTGCTCGACAAGGAGCGCACCATCCGGGAGCTGATGAACGCCGGGTCAACACTGCCGGAACTACTGGCGCGATTCGGGCATCTGTAATCGGCCGACGTGTCGGGTCGGGAGCCTGCAATGGCATGCTCGTGCCGAAGTGTCGTGCAAGAGTGGGCAGTCGGACCAGACTGACGATACGTCACGAGCATTCTCAGACAAGGAGAGTGGCAGCAATGGCAGCAGAGCTGACCGCGGACAGCGCCGGGTCGGTCAAGGGCTTCAAGGTCGCCGACCTCTCGCTGGCCGATTTCGGCCGCAGGGAGATCCGCCTCGCCGAGCACGAGATGCCCGGGCTGATGGCCCTGCGCGAGGAGTTCGGCGCGCAGCAGCCGCTGGCCGGCAAGCGCGTGGCGGGCTCGCTGCACATGACCGTACAGACCGCCGTCCTCATCGAGACCCTCGCGGCGCTCGGCGCCGACGTCCGCTGGGCGAGCTGCAACATCTTCTCGACCCAGGACCACGCGGCCGCGGCCGTGGTGGTGGGACCCGAGGGCACGGTGGACAACCCCCGGGGCAGCGCCGTACTCGCCTGGAAGGGCGAGACGCTGGACGAGTACTGGTGGTGCCTGGAGGAGATGCTGACCTGGCCGGACGGCTCCGGCCCCAACTCGATCGTGGACGACGGCGGCGACGCCACCCTGCTGGTGCACCTGGGAGCCGAGTACGAGGCGGCCGGCGCCGTGCCGCAGCCGCTCGACGACGACCCGGAGGAGCACCGGATCGTGCTGGACGTGCTCCGCCGCTCGCTGGCGGACAACCCGTCCAAGTACACCGAGATGGCGAAGTTCATCGCCGGTGTCACCGAGGAGACCACCAACGGCGTCAACCGCCTCTACCGGCTCGGCCGGGACGGCAAGCTGCTCTTCACCGGCATCAACGTCAACGACTCGGTGACCAAGAGCAAGTTCGACAACCGCTACGGCATCCGCCACTCCCTGGTCGACGGCATCAACCGGGCCACCGACGTCATGATCGCCGGCAAGCTCGCGGTGATCTGCGGCTACGGCGACGTCGGCAAGGGCGCGGTGGCGTCCCTGCGCGGCCAGGGCGCCCGGGTGGTGGTCACCGAGGCCGACCCGATCTGCGCGCTGCAGGCGGCCATGGACGGACTGAAGGTCGTCACCCTCGACCAGGTGGTCGACTCCGGCGACATCTTCATCACCACCACCGGCAACCGCGACATCATCATGGCCGAGCACATGGGCCGGATGAAGCACAACGCCATCATCGGCAACGTCGGCCACTTCGACAACGAGATCGACATGGCCGGACTGACCCGGGTGCCCGGCGTCAAGAGGGTCGAGATCAAGCCGCAGGTCCACGAGTGGACCTTCCCCGACGGGCACGCGATCATCGTGCTCAGCGAGGGCCGGCTGCTCAACCTGGGCAACGCCACCGGTCACCCGAGCTTCGTCATGTCCTGCTCGTTCGCCAACCAGACCCTGGCGCAGATCTCGCTGTTCGACCCGGCGCAGAACTACGGCACCGACGTCTACACGCTGCCCAAGCACCTGGACGAGAAGGTGGCGCGGCTGCACCTGCCGGCGCTGGACGCCACCCTCACCACCCTCACCAAGGTGCAGGCCGACTACATCGGCGTCGAGGTCGAGGGCCCCTTCAAGCCCGACCACTACCGCTACTGACCGGACCACCGCCCCGGTGGGCGCCCGCCGCCACCCCGGCGGCGGGCGCCCACCGGGGCCCGGCCCGACCACCGCAGGCGACCGCGTCCGACCGTACGCGGCCGTCCGACTGACGACAGATGGGGGAATCCTCGTGTTCGACCTCGCGCGCGCACGCGCCAACGGCGACCGCTACCTGCTGCTGCTCGGCTCCGACATCCTGCTGCGCGAACGCGGCATCGTCTCCGCGCTGCGCGGTTATCCCGGCCCGGTGGTCGGCATGAGCGAGACACCCGCCGCACTCAGCACCAACCGGTTCTTCGACCATGTGCTGCGCGCCGACTACTACGACGAGCGGCAGGCCCTGGAGGCCGTCCAAGCCTTCGAGCGGGAGACCGGGCTGCGGCCCGGCGCGGTGGTGCCCATCATCGAGATGACCGTGCATGTGTCCGTCGCCGTCGCCCGCCACTACGACCTGCCCCGGCTGTCCGACACCTGCCTGTCCCGGGTGCGCGACAAGCACACCATGAAGCAGGCGTTCGAGGCGGCCGGCGTGCCCTGCGCCCGCCACCGGCTCTTCGGCACCCTGGAGCAGCTCCGCTCCGCCGCGGCCGAACTGACCTTCCCGCTGATCCTCAAGCCGCGCGACTTCGCCGGCAACGTCGGCACCGTGCGGGTCGACGGCCCCGGGGAGCTGGACGAGGCCTACGCCTACTGCCGCGACTCCCTGCTGGAGATCGCCCCGCTGTACGGCTTCGAGGACGGCCGCTTCCAGGCCGAGGAGTTCGTCACCTCCACCCACGAGGTCTCCGTCGAGGTCGCCAACCACCGCGGCCGGCGCACCGTCGTCGCGGTCACCGACAAGTCCAAGGCCGGCGCGCCCTACTTCAGCGAGCGGGGCCAGCTGGTGCCGAGCGCCGACTCCGGCAACGAGCGGCTGCGCCAGGTGGCGCTGGACGCCTGCGCCGCGCTCGACATCGACCACGGCCTCGCCCATGTGGAGGTCCTGGTCGACGGCGACCGGCTGAGCGTGGTGGAGGTCGCGGCCCGGCCCGGCGGCGACGGCATCATGGACCTGATCGACCGGGTCTACGGCTTCAGCCCCTACGACCTGCACTTCGCCTCGTACACGGACACCCTGGACGAGCTGCCCGCCCTCACCGCCGAGCCCGTCGGCATGGGCGCCACCGCCTTCCTCAAGGCGCCCCCCGGCACCATCACCGAGGTCAAGCCGGTCCACGAGCTGACCCCCGAGGAGGTCGGCCTCTACCTCACGGCCGAGGTCGGCGACGTCTCCCGGCCGCTGACCTCCTACCTGGCCCGCGACGGGGTGCTGGAGTGCTTCGAACGCGGCCAGACCGACCAGCGGGCGTTCCGCGCCAAGGTGGACGAACTGGCGCGCCGGCGCACCGAGCAGGTGTTCACCGTGGCAGCGGAGTCGGACCCGGCATGATCCGCAGCACGTTCCGCACGGTCGCGGGCCTCGACCGCGACCTGCGGACCCTGTTCGTCAGCACCCTGATGTTCCGCGCCGGGACGATGGCCTTCCCCTTCCTCGGCGCCTATCTGCTGGGCCAGGACCGCTACGGCGCCGACCAGGTGGGCCTGGTGGTCGGTGCCTTCGGGCTGGGCGCGCTCCTCGCCGACGTGTGCGCGGGCGTGCTGCTGGGCCGGGTGCGGCCGGTCACCGTGATGCTCGGCGGCTGCGCCGGCTACGCCCTGGTGCTGGCCGTCGTCCCGGCGCTGTCCGGGGTGCCCGCGCTGATCGCCGCCACCCTGCTGTGGGGCATGGCCTTCGAGATCTACACACCCGCCTCCTACGCGCAGGTGGTGGCCGGCTCCACACCCGAGCAACGCAAGATCGCCTTCTCCTGCAACCGGCTGGCCATCAACCTCGGCATGGGCGTGGGGCCGGCCGTCGGCGGTCTGCTGTTCACCGTGGCGCCGCAGGCGCTGTTCTACGTCAACGCCGTGTGCGTCCTGGCCGCCGGCGCCGTACTGCTGCGGCGCTCCACCGGGGCGGCGGCCGCGACCCGGGGAGCCGGGCCGGGCCGACTGGTCTCGCCCACCGCGCGCGACGAGACCCGGTTCTGGACCCTGTTCACCCTGGCGCTGCCCATCCACGTCGCCTACGCGCTGCCGCCGATCCTGCTCAGCACCTATGTGATCGAGGGCATCGGCCTGCCGGCCTACTGGACCAGCGTCCTCTTCGTGGTCAACGCGGCGGCGATCGTGCTGTTCGAGGTCCCGCTGAACAAGGCGATGGCCGGGATGTCCCACTTGCGGTCACTGCTGATCGGCTACGTCCTGGCCGCGGCCGGCTTCGCCCTGACCGGGCTCACCTCCAGCGGGCCGCTGCTCGCGGTGATCACCCTGCTGTGGACCTTCGGGGAGATGATCGTCTTCCCGGCCCTGCTCAGCTACGTCACCCATCTGTCCGCCGCGTCGGTCACCCACCGCAACGTCAGCCTGTACTCGGCGGGCGTCAACGTCGGCTTCATGGCGGCCCCGCAGATCGGCGGTGTCCTGTCCGCCGGACGGGCCCCCGGCACCCCCTGGCTGGCCACCGGGGCGGCGGTGGCCGCGGCGAGCGCACTGATGCTCCTCGCCCGCCGAGGCCGCTCCACCTGGTGCCCCGACGAGGAGCAGCCCCGGGACCGGCCGCCGCAGGACACCCCGGCGGACCAGACGCCGCTGTCCGGCAAGGCCGCCGGGGCCGGGAAGACCTCCGGCTGACGGTGGCGCTCCGGCCCGGCCCCGAGGCGGCCCGGAGCGCACCGACCACCCCCACCGACCGCCCCGAGCCCCCCCCCGCGCCTGTCGCCAGGTCCCAGCCTTCCAGCAGGCCCCAGCCTCCCGGCAGTTCCCAGCCCTCCGGCAGAAGGTCTCCCTCTGCCTCAGGAGATCTCCACCTCGAAGGCCAGGTCGCGGCAGCGTTGCAGCACCGCCGTCACCCAGGCCTCCGGCCGCGCCGGGTCGAAGGCCCGCATCGTCTCCATGGCCCAGTACTCCGCGAACGGCAGTGCCGCCGGCCGGGTCTCCCGCAACCGCCGCGCCCGCCACCTCGGTACGCGGGGACCGAAGTCCCCCTCGCTCTCCAGCAGCGCGTCCACCGTGTGGCCGAGCGCCTGCCGGGCGGAGAGCACCGCGCTCTCCACGTCCTGGGCCGCCAGCCGGCGGACCGCGTCCTCGATGACGGAGTCCGCCGCCGCGAGCGAACGGGTCGTCACGATGGCCCGGAACGCCGACTCCGCCACCTGCCGCCGGCACTCCTCCGCCCACCCGGTGCCGCTGAGCGCCCGGCCGGCGCTCATCCGCTCCAGGAACAGCTCCTCGGCCTCGGTCAGCGCCGCCACCGCCGGGCCGCCCCGCTCGAACTGCTCCCAGGTGACCTTGGCCAGCACCTGGCGGACCTGTGCCGCGCCCCAGTACGTCAACTCCCAGCGCCGGTCCGTGACCTGAGTCACCACACAGGGCACCTCGGGCGGGTCCAGGGCCACCGGCAGGGGGTGGGCGCCTGCCGCGTCGAAGGGGGTGGCCGACACGATCTGGAAGTCGTAGCAGCCGCCCCCGTCGGCCCAGCCGCGCGCGACCGGCCCGACGCAGCACACCGTCAGGCAGTCCGCGGGCAGCAGGCCGCGCCGGTCCATCTCCTCCAGGCAGCCGTCCAGTCCGGTCCCCATGGCCGTACTCACCGCTTCTTCCCCCGGTCGGGTCCGAACAGGCGGACCGTGAAGTCGTCCGGCTCGTGCACCCGCAGTACGGGCCTGAGCCCCCCGGTCCGCCGCTGGGCGGGAGGCTGGTCCCCCCGGTCGGCGGGCAGCGCCGTCGAGCGGTTCAGCCGCTCGTCGGCCAGCGCGCCGACCGTCTCCGCCCACTGCCGGAGCTGGCCGGACTGCCCGCCGGGGACCCGCTGGGCACCGGCGGCCTCCAGGACGCGGTCCCACAGCCCCGCCTCGCTCCACTGGGTGAACCGGCGGTGGGCGTTCTGCCAGGACACCGTGAAGGTGCCCGGCAGCGCCCGCCAGGGCACGCCGCTGACCAGCACATACAGGATCGCGGCGAACATGGCCTCGTCATCGGCGCGTTGGCTGCCGCCGCCCTGGGGCCGCACCGCGGCGCGGGGCAGCTGGCGGCGTGCCACCGGCCACAGCACCATCGGTGCCAACCAGGAGAACCGGCCCGCGCCCGGTAGGGCGGCCCGGGGCGCGGACGGCCGGGCGGCGTCCGGCCCGGGGCCGCGCCGCCGCGGGGGTACCGAGTGGCTGTGCTGGGTCACTTCCCCTCCAGGGCGGTCACAAGAGCACGGAAGATCAGCGCGGCCGACGCCGCGCCCGGGTCCTGGTGGCCCACGCTGCGCAGGCCCAGATAGGAGGCGCGGCCCCGGCGGGCCTGGATCGGCGCGGTCGCCCGGGCGGCGTCCTCGGCGGTACCCGCCGCCGCACGGGCCCAGTCCACCGGAGTGCCGCCGCCCTCGACGGCGCGCGTGAAGGCGTCGGTGGCCGGCCGGTACACGTCGTACAGGGTCTTGTCGCCGGTCCGGGTCGCGCCCATCTCGCGGATGCTGTCGCACGCCGCCCCGAGGGCGGCCGCCAGGCGCCGGCCACCGGCGACGGCGGACCCCGGCGCCCCACCGACCCCACCGGCCCCGTACTCGTCCCCGTCCCCGCCCTCATCCCCGCCCTCGTCCAACGCGCCGCCCAGCGCGCGGAACGAGCCGCCGAACAGCGGCCCGGCGGCCCCGCCGACGGTCTCCGTCAGGATGGCACCGGCGCGGTACAGCACCTGCCCGGCGGTCTCCGTGCCCGAGCCCTCGCGGCCCAGGGCCGCGACCGCGGCACGGAACCCGCGCCGCATATTGACGCCGTGGTCGCCATCGCCGATGGCCCGGTCGAGTCGAGTGAGTCGTTCCTGCTCCCGGTCGAAGAGCGCCGCCGCTGCCCGCAGCCACGCCCGCGTCCCTGCGGAGTCCACCAGTCCTCCCGTTGCCTTGGCCATCGGCCGAAGTCCGTTCGGCAGCCTCACCCCCGCTCCACGCGGATGCCCGGCGGAGCCCACCCGCCCGCAGGTGCGGGGCGCTTGCCGTGCGGAGCAGATACGGGGTAAGCGCCCCACCAGTGGGGCGGCAACCCCGCCCGGGAAGACGGCCAAGTCCCCGGCTGGGGTTGCGCCGCAGGTGTCGTACGGCGGTCCGGCGCGGTCGATCGGCTTCATCACAGTGACCCCCTCGCTTCGGCTCGGCCGAGCCGCCGGTTCCTCGGCCGAAGCGTTCCCCTTGATCTGACGGACCGTCGTCCGCCGTCCCGGCAAGCGGTTTTCTCCGAACGTTGTTCTCTTGTAATGAACGCTTGACCGAAAACTAAGCGGGTCTCAAATGGGCTGTCAAGGACGTTTGGCAGCGCCCGGCCACCCCTCCCCCCAAGCGGAATCAGCCCCTCCGGAGCCTTGGTGCCGCCCCGCCTGACCGGGGGTTGGCCGGCGGAGCGGATGGGTAAGGTCGATCCGGACCGCAGGGCGGTTCCCCGGATCCCGGCACCGGCCGGTCCGGGGCCGTGCGGACCGGACGCGACCGGCGCGAGGGCGGCCGGGCAGGGGGGAGAGTCAACGATGGACGGTGGTGGCAGGCCGGGAAAGCCGGTCCGTGGCGGACGCGTGAGCGCCGCTCAGCAGGGGGTGATCCGGGTGCCGAAGCGGTGGGCGCCCAGCTCGCGGGAGAGGCTGCGGGCCGTCTCCCGGGTCGCGATCGAGAGCCCCTGTCGACACCCCTCCTCCAGCAGCCGCTCCACCGGGCCGACCACCCCGATGGCGCCCACGACGGCTCCGGTCCGGTCGAAGATGGGGGCCGCGATCCCCGCGTCGCCGAGAGTCGCCTCCTGGCTGTCCAGGGCGTAGCCGACTTCTCTGACCTGGTCCAACTGCTTGCTCAGCTCTGTGAGTTCGGTCACCGAGTGACCGGTCAGCACGGCCGGCGGACGGTCGAGCAGGCGCTTCCTCTGCTCCTGCGATGAGAAGGCCGCGATGGCCTTGCCCAGCGCGGTGGTGCTCCAGGGCAGCGTGGCCCCGGTCTCCAGCGGCTGCACCACGCTCCCGGGGCGGCAGACATGGTGGATCACCAGTACCTCGTCCTGGACCAGCACCCCGACCCACACCGCCTCGTCGGCCCGGGTGGCCAGCAGGTTGGACCAGGTGAGCGCTCGGGTGCGCAGCTCATGAGTGTCCAGATAGGCGTTGCCGAAGGTGACCAGTGCGGGGCCCAACCGGTACTTGCCGGACTCCCTCTCCTGTACCACCAGGCCGTCCGACTCCAGGGTGCGCAGCAGGCCGTGCATGGCCGACTTCGAGATCCCCACGCGCTCGGCGAGTTCGGTGACCCCCAACCGGGGTGACGCCCCGGTCAGCTCTCGGATGATGCGCACGGCGCGCTTGACCGACTCCACCAATTGTTCCACCCCTGTTCGGTATCAACGAACGTCGTTCGTCTGCACAGCCTCACGTTCACCGACGCCTGCGGCAAGCCATATGGTGCACCACCGCGAGCGCCCCGGAGCGCCGGGGTAGCGCTCCAGGGCGGCGAGACCGGTCCGGGGTGGCGAACCGGCGACCGTGACGAGGCTGCCGCGAACAGGGAAGCAGGCACGCCGAGATGCCCCCGACACCCCGCCCCCCCCGCGACCGAGGCCGATCAGCCCCTTCCCCCCGCCCCGGGGGTCACCCCGCGACGACCTCCACCACACCGTGCTCCAGCAGCCGTGCCGCGAACTCGACGGTGTCCCCCGTCGCCTCGTCGGCCGGGACGCCGTACTCCTCGGCCACCGAGGTGGCGATCCCCCGCAACGTCGACGTGCCGTCGATCCGCAGCACAATGGCCTGCGCGACCTCGTCGAACTCCAACGCCTGCTCCCGTACGGCGACATACAGCCGCCCCCGGTACCTGCGGGCCCGAGCCTCCACCCGGCGCTGCAACACACTCGCCGGCGTCAACTCCGCCCCCACATCCCCCACATCCCCCGTATCCCCCACATCCCCCGCGTCCCCCATCATCTTCCCCCCATCGCTAGGTCTCCTCCTGAAGGGACGGGACCGTGGCCCCTTGCACCCGGCCCCCGTAAGCGATCTCCGCCCCCTGAATCCTGGTCACACGCATAGGAATGCAACAGCCGCCCGACCACACCGTCAAGCACCACCTGAGACGGCCGACGACCCCGCCCGGTGGAACAGGTTCGACCTACACCCATGTGACCAGCGGACCACCCCGCACCCACAGCGACGACGAAGCACCCCCAAGCGCCGACGACATGAGACACATCCACCACCCCGCCCCCGGTCACCCCACCCTCACGGCGCGCGCCTCAGATGCAGATGACCGTCACCCGGACCTCGCACCCGGCGGCGGTCACACGGGCATGATCAGCCGTGGCTGCCCCTTGCCCGCGGCGAAGTCGAGCGTCTGCCACGTGCCGGACCCGGTACCGAGTCCCGGACTCGCGCCGACGACCCAGCCGCCTTACCGCATCCCACGCCTCCTCCCGCCGCCCGCCGAGACGGCTCGGCACCACCACGGGAAGCGTGCGCCGGACGCGAACGGCGCCACGTACCGGCTGAACAGCCGCTCGTAGTCGCCCACGGGACGGTGGCCGGTCTCCCGGGTGCCCGTGACGGTGATGGCTCTCACATCGACCCGGCCCGAGGTGCCGGGATCACCGCAGATACGTCTGCTGCCACTCCACCGAGGTCATACTCAGCGCCGCCTCCGCGAGGGCCTGCGCCGAAGCCGTCTTCAGCTTGGCGAGGCTGCTGTCGATCCACAGCTGTACGTTCCCGCAGCCCTGTTCCCGGTACTCCACCGCCTGGATCAGGCACTCCAGCTTGTCCGCGTCGTGTGCGCACACCACCTCCAGGGAGTCGCCGTTCTCGTACTCCTCCACGATCCGCCGCGCCCCGTCCCGTACGGCCGGGTGGGCCGCCGACAACTGGTCCTCGGTGACCGTCTGGTTCGATGCCGCTTGCAGATAGCGCCGCCCGATGTGCGGGATGTCCCCGACCCGGGTCTCCTGGGTGTCGTGCCAGAGCCCGAGCAGCGCCGTCCTGGCAGGATCGGCGCCCTCCATCATGGCGAGTACGGAGCCGATGAGCGCCACCCGGAACGAGTGCTCGGCGATGGTCTCCGGGTCCTTCACACCCGCGATCCACCAGCCGGACCTCTTGGCCCGCTTGAGCATCCCCATCTCCAACAGGAAGCCCGCCGTGCCCCGCGCCGCCTGGTCCTGCTTGTCATTCTCCGTCATCAGTCGTACCTCCGGTTAGGTCACTGGTGCGTGTGGCGCACCATGGCCGTCAGAACCGGGCCGTCCGCCGATGGCTGCTGCGCGCTGATCTTCCGGTAGCCCCAGCGCTCGTACAGTGCCTGGACCTTGCCGTCCCCGCTCAGCGGGTTGACCAGCAGCGAGACCTGCACCTCCGGCCGACCGGCCAGCAACTCGTCGTGTATCCGTCGGGCAACGCCCGTGCCGCGCCACCGCTGACGCACCATGATCTCCTTGAGCGCTGCGGTCGAGCGCTCGGCTGTGCCGGGCGGGAGCGGTGTCGCCATACGGCGCCACCACTGGTCTTCGGCCGTCAGGGTGTTGACGTATGCGTAGCCTACGGCCTCCTCGCCGTCGTAGCCGATGACGGCCTCCCAGCCGGGTTCGGATGCGTGGCAAGCGGCGGGCGAGGCAAGTCATGGGCGACCCCCGGGTGCCTGCCTGTCGTCGCAGCGGCTCCCCTCCCACATCCGAACCCAGCGACCGGGAGCGTTGCGCCGTAGGCGGCGGCCGAAGTCGTCCAGGGTCTCGGCGACCCGAGGGGTCAACTGTGCGGCTTCGGGGGCGATCGACATGGCGGTGCCGACGGCAAGCTCCACGGCGCCCTGGCCCAATTGCGCCTGGGCGAGCCGTGCGGTCACCAGCGTCCGGTCCCGCCGCATGGAGGGGTGCAGCAGGGCCAGGCTCCGATGCCCGTGCGCCTCGGCCTCCTCGTACCGACCGAGACGCAGGTACGCCGAGAGCGCCAGCTCCTCGATCTCGCCCCGGTTCCGCACCCCGTCCATCCACAGGGGCCGCCACTCCTGGGGATCGGCACGCTCGAAGGCGTCCACCGCGTGCCCCAACGCCTGCCGCACCGCCCGTGCGTCACCCGTCAGGCCGAGGATCGCCGCATGCCTGGCATGGCCGAGGGAGGCGAACAGGGGGTCGCGGCGGGCGACGGGCAGTCGCCGGGCCACGTCGTTGGCGGCCAGCCCGTCCCCGGGGCGGTCCATGTGGCGGTAGAGACTCCCGGCGTGCGACCAGATGCGGAACTGGATTGCGGAGTCACCGGACATGGCCGCCAGGCTCGCGGCGCGGTGGAAGTGCCGCTGCGCGGCGTCGAAGCGGCGACCGTCGATGGCGGCCCACATCGCGCTGGAGGTGAACGACGCGGCGCAGCCGTACAGCGCCCCTCGTACGCGCTGGCTCGCGGTGCCGCGCGCCTGGAGCGCCATGGCCTCGCCGGCCAGCGCCGTGGCCTGCGTCTCGATGGTGAGCTTGCCGCCGTGGCGGTGGTCGCTGGCGACGATGAGCGCGAACTTGGCGAGCAGCCGTTCCACGTCCCCGGAGCCGACCCGGGGCCGCGCCCCATGCGCCGGTGTCGCGGCGGTAGCCAGCACCGCTCCGGCGGAGGCGCTGACGAATCGACGGCGGTGCACAGGGTCCTCCGGTGGTGGCTTGGACGAGGAGCAGCCTCCCCGAGGTGCGAAGCCCAGCTCCGTCACCGGGCAGTCGAAGACCGCCTCTAACGCCGCGCGCTGACGCTGGTGCGGCCAACGCGTCTTGCCGGTCAGCCAGTTCCGTACGGTCCGGTCGCTGACCGTGCCCTCGTATCCGGCCGCCCGGAGGTCGGCGTTCACCGCCTCGGCGAGTTCCGTCTGCGTCAACCCGTCGTCGGCCATGCGTGCCCTGAGGATGTCGTTCCCCTCCACGTCGGCCACGGTAGCGATCCGCGTGGCCGTGGCAGAACCGGAAGTCCCGGAAATTTCCGGTTACCCCATGAACCCGCAGAGTGCTTTCTTCCTCGCCCTGGGTGACGGTTATCCGTTCACTGATCGTGGGCGCCAGGCCGGTCGGCTCGGTGTCCGGAGGACCCCGCCCTCGACTTCGGGGCGGGTGGCAACCGCCTGATCCACCATCCAGAGGCACTGATGACCGTGAGCGCGACAGCCCGCCCCACCGGGCGCCCCAGCCACCTCGAATCCCGTCTGTACGACTCCGAGAAGAGCCCTCCGCCGAAGCCGGCCCCCGTCCCGGAGCTCCGCACCCGTGCCGCCGCCCTCGTCGGCATGCTCACCGCCGCGACCGGCAGACAGCCCACCGTCACGCACTCGCCGGAAGGCATCCGTATCGAGACCGTCCTGCCCGACGACCTCGGTCCCGCCGCGCGAACGGCCGTACTGCTCGCCCTCGCCGAGTGCTCCCGCTACGGGCACGAGCGGGTGCCCGAGCGCACCACCGTCTGGGCCGAGTTGGCGGCACCCACGGAGAGGGCACGACCGTGACACAGGTATGCGCCTGGTGCGCCGAACGGACCGATGAGCCGGTCTCCGTGGCGGTCGAGCACGTGGCCAGCGGCCCGGGCCGTGTCATCCACGCCTGCCCCGAATGCCTCCGGCGCCACCGGCTGCTGCCGCTGGACCAGCACCCGGCGGACAGCTGGGGCGAGGTCCGCTACGAGCCCGCCGAGTCCAGCGGCACGTAGCCGCTCTTCGGGTCCCCAAAGCCCCCGCCCGAACCGAAATTCCCTGGCAGGACCGCGGTCCGGGCGGGTTCGTGCACCACCCACCTCGAAGAAGGGACGGCACATGAACAACATCGCCCACCGCCGTGGCGTTGTCCAGGGCGACCCGGACAACACCGACATCGAAGGCGGCGACGGGGGCGGGTCCAACCCGACCCACGGCTGCGGCGACGGCAACTAGGCACCGCTCGGCCGCCCGCCCGGAAGCTTTGGGCGGGCGGCCGCCCCATCGACACGTACCGAAGGGACCACCTCCATGGCCCGAACCGTGACCGGCGAGAGCCGGGTGACGGTCCTTCCCCTCCTTCACACCTGGCCGGACCGCTACCTCGTGCTCGCCTACGCGAGTACGGGGGCCTTCGGGGACACCGCCGCCGTCGGATGGATCCCCACGGCGGACGACGAGGCGGGCCCGGCTCTCATGGACATCGCCATCCGCCATGAGCCGCAGCGGCTGTACGGGTCACCGGCCGGGCGTCCCGAGTTCGCGGCCGCCTGCTGGCTGATCTGCACGGGCTGGAGCGGTCGCGGCACTCCGCAGCCGCGCACCCTCGATCTGCGCTCCGTCCGCTGGGAGTTGCGGGTGGACCGCACGGTGGAGCTTGGGCAGACCATGTACGGCCACGACCGGCTACATGTCGGCCGACTCACCCTCCTTGACGAGGCGCTGATGGCCAAGGCCGCCCAGGTGCTCCCTGATTACGCGGCTGGTTGAGGCTGGCGCCTGTTGAGTCCCCCGTCTCAAGAGGGGCGGGGCCCCGCGCACCACAAGAGGAAGGAACCGATCATGACACAGCCGATCACACGAGGCAGTGGCGACGGAGGAGGCGGGGACAAGGCGCCCGGCCAGCCCTGGACGCCGCCCCCGCCGCCCCCGCCGGACGGGTCCACGCCGCCGGGGGACGGGAAGCACCGCAAGTGATGCTCGCTCATGAGCAGGATGACCGCGCCGGTGAGGAGCTGGCGCGGTACCTGCTGGATACCGGAGCCTTGTCGTCGGACTGGGTCGAGTCGTTCCGGGCCGTGCCGCGTTCCCGGTTCCTGCCGGACATGGTCTGGGCGTACGACATGGAGACCGGGAGGAGTGAGCCGGTCGACCGCTCGGACTCCGCCGCGTGGCGACGGGCCGCGTTCGCAGACGTTCCGCTGGTCACCCAGTGGGATGACGGGCGGCACACCGGCACCGCACCGGGGACGGTTCCGACCAGTTCAGCGAGCATGCCCTCGGTGGTGACCGCCATGCTCCGCGAGCTGGACGTGCGCGACGGCATGAGGGTGCTGGAGATCGGCACCGGCACCGGGTGGAACGCCGGGCTGCTCGCACATCGGCTGGGCCCCGGCCAGGTCGTCAGCGTGGAGATCGACGGTGCGGTGGCCGTACGGGCTCGGGCCACGCTGGCACGGGCGGGGCTGGCACCCGAGTTGGTGCACGGGGACGGGCAGGAGGGGTGGGCGGTGGGGGCGCCTTACGACCGGGTGGTCGTCACGGCGGGCGTACGGGAGGTCTCACCGCACTGGCTGGCCCAGACCCGGCCCGGCGGGCTCGTCCTCGCTCCGTTCGGCACCCACTACAGCGACCAGGACGCGCTGGCGCGGCTGACCAGGCACGAGGACGGCAGTGCCAGTGGGCCGTTTCTGCGGATGGTCGAGTTCATGAAGCTGCGGGCCCAGCGACTGGACTGGGGGCGGTTCGACGGTCATGTCGTCGACTTCCCGGGTGGGGCGGAGGTGTCCGGTACCGGGGTCGGGATGGGGGAGCTGGGCGGGCGTTATGACGCGGTGCGGTTCGTCATCGGGCTGTGTGTAACTGACTGCGCCCATGTGGTCAACGGGGCCGGGGAGGAAGGGAGCGGGAAGGCCTGGTTCTTCGACCTGGGGAGCCGGTCGTGGGCGGCGGTCGACTTCCGGCGGGACGAGGCGGAGGCCGCGGTGTACCAGTACGGGCCCCGGCGGCTCTGGGACGAGGTGGAGCGGGCCCTGAGGTGGTGGAAGGGGCTGGGTGGGCCCGGTGTGGAGCGGTTCGGGTTGACGGTCAAGGCGGAGGGGGATGCCCGGCCGTGGTTCGGGGAGCCCGGGCGGGTGCTGCCGCGGTTCGCCTGACCACGGGGGACGTCTCACGGCGGATAGGGTCCGTCCGCCCCGCCGAGCCGGGGGGCGTTTCGTCGGAGTTGCGCAGGAGGAACCGTGCCCGCACGTCTTGACCACACCATCGTCCGCAGCCGGGACCGGTTCGCCGGGGCGCGGTTCCTCACCGGGCTGCTCGACGCGCCGGAGCCCACGGCGTTCGGGCCGTTCGCGTCGGTGCCGCTGGACGGGGGTGTGACCCTGGACTACATGGAGGTCGCAGCCGGGGAGGTCGCCTGGCAGCACCTGGCGTTCCTGGTCTCGGAGAAGGAGTTCGACGCCATCTTCGAGCGGATCCGGCGGCGCGAACTGGCCTACTGGGCCGACCCCTTCCACCAGGAGCCGCAGACGATCAATCACCTGCACGGGGGGCGCGGCGTCTACGTGGACGACCCGGACGGTCACTCGATCGAATTCATTACGCATACGTATGTGAGTGAGTGAGGTGGGACGGGGGCGGGTCAGGGGCGGTCGTCACCGGTGGCGCGGGCCAGCACCCCGGCGAGGGTGTCGTCCAGGCCGCACTGCCCGTCCTCCGTGCCGGGCGGGACCGTGTCCAGGGTCCGCTCCAGCCAGGTGGCCAGCGGGTCGGCGGGGGCTTCGAGCAGGGCCTCGCCCTCGGGGGAGGAGAGGGCGAGCAGGACGACGGGTGCGCCGTCCACCGCCGTGGGCCAGATGCGGACGTCGCCGTGGCCGCACGGGCCGTGCACCCCCTCCACCAGCAGCTCGCGGGCGAAGGTCCAGCACACCGGCTGCGGTGAGCCGGTGTGGAAGGTGATGTGCACGGCGTACGGGTCGTCGCCGCGGTAGGTCAGCCGGGTCGGCACCGTGATCCGCCGCTCCGCCGTCAGCACCATCGTGAACTCCAGCTCGCTCTCCACCATGCTCTGCCGCATCGGAGGTCGTCCTTCCTGCTCGCCGAGGTCGTGGCTCGGTCTTCGGGGCCGCCGGACGGGGCCCGTAGAGAAGGAGAGGGGCTTCCTCCGCCGCCATTACGCGACTTCGGCACATTGGTTGCGGGAGGAGGGAGAGGGGAGAAGGGAGGAGGAGAGGCGGGGTGCGATCGGGGATGACCGATGGTGTCCGTCCCGGGTGACCGATGGTGTCCGTTCTGGTCGGACCGGTCCGGGGGCGGGCGGGGGTCTGATAGATGTGGTGCCCAGACTTGAGGCCTCGAAGAGATACGGGACCACGGCTATGAGCGCCCCGACCCCGGCAACCGGCGACGGCAGCCCCACGCCCGGCTACTACCCCGACCCGTCCATCCCCGGGTACATCCGGTTCTGGAACGGTGCCGCCTGGGTGCCCGGCACCAGCCGTCCGGCGCCCAAGGAGGGCGAGTCGTCGCCCGTCGCGCCCGCGGTGGCGGCCCCGGCCGCTCCCGTGCCCGCGCCCGTCCCGGCGGCGGTGGAGGAGACGGGTCCGGTCTTCTTCGACGAGATGGGGGAGGACGGGCCCCGGGCAGAGGCCCCGCAGCCCGCGGCCGTGTGGCAGGCGGACGCCTCCCACCAGAGCGGGTTCGGCGGCGACCGGGACCGCCGGGTCTCCTGGGGCGCCGAGGCCGGGCAGGATCCGCGTACCGCCTCCGCCCCTCCCGCCGATCCGGCCGGGTCCCCAACGGCGAGCGGTGATCCGGGCGGTGGGGATCCGAGCGGTGGGGCCCTGCCCGGGGTACGGAGTGTGGGGGAGGAGGGGGTGGTCGCGCGAGAGGGCACGGTGACCCTGCGGGCCGTACCGCCCCGGCAGGGCGAGCGGCCTGGCGCCGGGCCCGCCGTACCGCCCCGGTCGGAGGGTGCGGCAGACGTACGGCCCGCCGCGCACCCCGCACCGCCAGCCCCCGCCCCCACCGCGCACCCCGCACCGGCGGCCTCCGCCCGTACCGCGCACCCCGCACCGGCGGCCTCCGCCCGCACCGCGCCGCCCGCGCCGGTGCCCGATCCGGCCCCGGCCGCTCCCGGGGCACCGGCACCCGCCGCGGCCTCGCCCATGAGCGCGGGGGACGGCGGCGGCTCGGCGTCCTGGGCGCAGCAGGTGCACCGGCTGGCCCAGCCGCCCGCGGCCGAGGCGGCGGTCGCCGTACCGGCGCAGCCCCGGACGCCCCAGGCGCAGGAGCCGGTGATCCCGTGGAAGCCGCCGGTCGCCGACCCGTTCCTCCAGGCCGCGCAGGCCCAGGCGGCGGCCCGGCCGGCCGGGCTCGGGCGGCGGCTGGCGGCCCGGCTGGTGGACACCCTGGTCCTTGGGGCGCTCGCCGGGGCCGCCGCCGTACCGCTGGTCACCCGGGCGCTCGACCACATCGACGCCAAGATCGAGCAGGCCAAGCAGTCCGGCGAGACCGTCACCGTCTGGCTGCTGGACGGCACCACCGGCGGCTGCCTCGGCGGCGCGCTGGCCATCCTGCTGGTGCTCGGGGTGCTCTACGAGGCGCTGCCGACCGCCCGTTGGGGCCGCACCCTCGGCAAGCGGCTGTACGGGATCGAGGTGCGGGACATCGAGTCGCACCAGCCGCCCCCCTTCGGCGCCGCGCTGCGCCGCTGGCTGGTCTACGGGGTGCTGGGCCTGCTGGTGGTGGGTGTGGGCAATGTGCTGTGGTGCCTCTTCGACCGGCCGTGGCGGCAGTGCTGGCACGACAAGGCGGCCCACACCTTCGTGGCCGGCCGCACCCGCTGACCCCGCCGGGTCCCCCGTACGGCGGTCGCCCGGACGGACGGTGAGCCGTTGCGGGGGGTGGTGCGCCGGGATGCACTGCCCACATGAGCAACGAACCTCCGACCTCCGGTCCCCAGCCGCCCGAGGACGACCCCTTCCGGAAGAGGCCGCAGGGGCCGGAGGGCGCCGGTGCGCCCCCGCCGCCGCCACCTCCGGGCGAGGGCGGTTCGGGGAGTCCCTACGGGGGCGGTGGCTCCGGCGATCCTGGCGCGGGCGGCCCCTACGGGGGCAGCAGCCCGTACGGCGGCGGGGGAGGGGAGGGTGGTCCGTATGACGGGGGCGGGCCCCAGGAGCCGGGTGGCCCCGGCGGACCCGGCGGCCCGGGCGGGCCCTGGAGTGGTGGGCCGCCGCCCTACGGGGGCGGGCCCTACGGTTACGGCGGGGCCGACCCGCTCGCCGGGATGCCGCCGCTGGCGCCCATCGGGCGACGGATCCTGGCGCGGCTCATCGACTGGGTGATCGTCGCCGTCCCGCTCGCGCTCATCGGCATCCCGTTCGACATCTACCGGCGGGTCTCCGAGGAGGACGTCGCGGATGTCTGGGCGGCGAGCAGCACCGGACAGGTGGTGTTCCAGCTCATCACCATCGTGGCGTACGTCGGCTACGACACCATCCTGACGCGGCGGAACGGCCAGACCCTCGGCAAGAAGCTGATGGGCCTGCGGGTGGCGATGCTCAACGACGGCCGGGTGCCGGACACCAACGCCTCGCTGATCCGGGCCGTGGTGCTGTGGCTGCCCGCGCTGATCTGCTGCGCCTGCCTCTGGCCGCTGCTGCTGCTCATCCTGATCCTGGTGGACAAGCCCTACAAGCAGGGCCTGCACGACAAGGCCGCCAAGACGGTGGTGGTGGCCACCAGGCCGTAGCGGGGCGGCGGGATCCGCGTCAGCGGCGTAGCGAGTGCTCTCGGGCCGGGGCTTCTGCTCCGGCCCGGCTGCGTGTCCCGGTGGCGGTGGTGGTGCCCCGTGCGGCGGTACGGGTCCGGGCGCGCGCTCGCAGGGTGGCCGGGAGCCGTACGCCCACCGCCACCACCACGCCGAGCAGCAGGGATGCCACCGCGACCAGGGCGACGCCCGGGCCGCTGCTGGTGCCCGAGGCGAGCAGCAGGGTGACGGTCGCGAGGACGACGGTGGCGGAACCGTACGCGAGCTGGGCGGTGATCGGACGCGGCATGGCGGCTTCCGTCCTCGTGACGTGGCAGACGTGGCAGGCGTACAACCGGGCAGGGACGTGCGGTCGTGCGAGGGCGTGCGGGACGTACGCAGGGAGACGTGCGGGGGCCGTGCATGCGGTGCGGGTCCGACTCTACGAGGGTGGATGCCCCGAAGGAACCGCCGGTAAGCGTGAGTTGACCCACGGTGCCGGTGCACGGGGGGCGCACGGAGTCAAATGCCCCTCGGTGCCCGCATTCCGGACGGCCGGACGCGCCGGAGCGGCAGACCGCGGCCGGGCCCGGTGCTGGTCGCGGCGGTGGGGGCCATCGGCGCTGCTCGGGGCTGTCCGTCATCCGGATTGACGTGTTCACATAGAGCACAGGGGGTGAACAAGTCAAGGTCTGTCTTTTCCGGCCATCATCCGGTCGAATGTCGTCACTTGTGACGCGACACCGCACGCGGATAACACTTCGACCCCCCATCCGCGGTTCGCGGCGCGCGGGGAGGACAAGATCAAGTGACCAGCAATCGACGGGCGTTCAGAACGTCCGCGGTGTTCGTGGCGCTCGCCGCCACCGCCGCCACGGCCTCCGCCTTCACCACGGCGCAGGCCGACAACCGCCCGGTTCGCTCCGTGGAGCGCCATGACCCCGCGCCCGGTGCGCACGGGGCCCCGGGACACGACCACGCCGCCAAGGTCGATCACGACCTCGACGGCCCGTTCAGCAAGCAGCAGGCCCAACAGCGCGAAGCCGCGCTGGAGCAGGTCCTGGCCGGCGACGTGAAGGTGGAGCGCAGGGGTGCCTCCAAGGTCGTCAAGCTGGACGACCGCAAGTACGTCGAGCTCGGCCGGGAGAAGACCGACAAGATCTTCACCATCCTGGTGGAGTTCGGCGACAAGGTGGACAGCACCACCACCCACGACCCGGACGGCGCCGGGCCCAAGCCCCCGGTCGTCAAGTACGGCGGCACGCCCGGCCCGCTGCACAACAAGATCGCGGAGCCCGACCGCAAGGTCGACAACTCCACGGCCTGGAAGAAGGACTACAACCAGGCCCACTTCCAGGACCTGTACTTCGGCGCCGGCAAGGACAAGAAGACCGGCAAGCAGAAGCAGTCCCTGAAGACCTACTACGAGAAGACCTCCTCCGGCCGCTACTCGGTCGACGGCGCGGTCTCCGACTGGGTCAAGGTCGACTACAACGAGGCCCGTTACGGCTCGAACTGGTGCGGCTCCACCAACTGCTCCAACGTCTGGGACGCCGTCCGCGACGGTGTGACCGCCTGGACCGCGCAGCAGAAGGCGGCCGGCAAGACCGA
The DNA here is from genome assembly GCF_040644755.1 of Streptomyces sp. NPDC046887. Taxonomy (NCBI): domain Bacteria; kingdom Bacillati; phylum Actinomycetota; class Actinomycetes; order Kitasatosporales; family Streptomycetaceae; genus Streptomyces; species Streptomyces sp. NPDC046887. Next base: position 5,438 of record NZ_JBEYXH010000040.1, on the reverse strand, counting down.
CGCCCAGATCAAGGCGGCGCTGGCCCAGTACGACCAGTGGGACCGCTACGACTTCGACGCCGACGGCAACTTCAACGAGGCCGACGGCTACATCGACCACTTCCAGATCGTCCACGCCGGCGAGGACGAGTCCGCGGGCGGCGGTGCCGAGGGCACCAACGCGCTGTGGGCCCACCGCTGGTACGCCTACGGCACCGACGCCGGCAAGACCGGCCCGGCGAGCAACAAGGCGGGCGGCACCCAGATCGGCAACACCGGCATCTGGGTCGGCGACTACACCATGCAGCCGGAGAACGGCGGCCTCGGCGTCTTCGCCCACGAGTACGGCCACGACCTCGGTCTGCCGGACCTCTACGACACCTCGGGTGCGACCGGCGCGGAGAACTCCACCGGCTTCTGGTCCCTGATGTCCTCCGGCTCCTGGCTGGGCACCGGCAAGAACGAGATCGGCGACCTGCCCGGCGACATGACCTCGTGGGACAAGCTCCAGCTCGGCTGGCTCAACTACGAGAAGGCGAAGGCGGCCACCGCCTCCACCCACACCCTGGGCGTCTCGGAGTACAACACCAAGAACCCCCAGGCCCTCGTGGTCGAGCTGCCCAAGAAGAACGTCTCCACCGCGGTCGTGAAGCCCGCCCAGGGCGCCACCCAGTGGTGGAGCGACATGGGCGACGACCTGAAGAACACCCTCACCCGCTCCGTGGACCTCACCGGCAAGACCAAGGCCGAGCTGGCCCTCGACGGCTGGTGGGACATCGAGAAGGACTACGACTACCTCTACACCGAGGTGTCCACCGACGGCGGCAAGAACTGGACCGCGCTGGCCGGCACTGCCAACGGCAAGGCCATCCCGGTCGACGCCTCCGGCGCGCCCGCGCTGACCGACGTCTCCGGCTCGCACCAGAAGCTGGTGTACCCGCTCGACGCGTACGCCGGCAAGAAGTTCGACCTCCGCTTCCGCTACCAGACCGACGGCGGCGCGGGCGGCAAGGGCTTCACCGCCGACTCCATCGTGCTCACCGCGGACGGCGCGGCGGTCTTCTCGGACAACGCCGAGAACGGTGACAACGGCTGGACCGCCAAGGGCTTCTCGCGCATCGGTGAGTCCTTCACCAACGCCTACGAGCAGTACTACATCGCGGAGAACCGCCAGTACGTCTCGTACGACCAGACCCTGAAGACGGGCCCGTACAACTTCGGCTTCGCCGCGCCGAAGGACGGCTGGGTGGAGCACTACCCGTACCAGACCGGTCTGCTGGTCTGGCAGTGGGACACCTCCCAGAAGGACAACAACACCGCCGTCCACCCGGGGCAGGGCCTGATCCTTCCGATCGACGCCCACGCCAAGCCGCTGAAGTGGAAGGACGGCACCCTCCAGCGCAACCGGGTGCAGGCCTACGACTCGCCGTTCAGCCTGTACCGCACCAAGGGGCTCACCCTGCACAAGGCCGACGTCCCGACGCGGATTCCGTCGCAGGCCGGGGTCTCGGTCTTCGATGACCGCAAGGGCGTCTACTGGTACCCGGAGACCGAGCGGGCCGGCGTCAAGGTAACTGACACCAACACCAAGATATCGATCGTCAACCAGCCGGCGAACGGCCAGACGATCAAGGTCAAGGTCGGCAAGTCCTCGAAGTAATCGCAAAACAGCAGGTCACAGCATGATCGGCCGTTGCCCCCTGGCGGGCGGCGGCCGTTCGTGTTTAGGTGCATGAGGTCCAGTCCTTATTGACACCACAGGGGCATCACAAGGGCTGCACAGGGGATCGGCCAGCGAGGAGGAGGATCGGCATGCCCGGCGGAGGGTTCTGCAAGCTGCCCGGCGGCAGCGTGGTCGTCGCGCTCGGCCTGCCCAGCCCGGCCGGCGACGGCTCCTCGGTACGGATCCTGGTGCACGCCGTCAACCGGCCCCGCGCCCTCACCCGGCTCCGCAACCTCGGCCTGCGCGCCGTCTATCTGCGCGGCAACACCCACCCGCCCACCCCGGACGAGGTCACCGCCGTGCTGCACCACCCCGACGGGCTGCTCTGGCGCGCCCTGCCGCAGGCCGACGCCGAGCTCTGGCACCCCATCCGCGCCCTGCCGCGCCGCCCGCCGGCCGGCCGCCCGCTGCACCCCTCGGGCCCGCGGGTGCCCGACGCCCGGACGGCGGCCGAGGGGCGGAAGCCCGGCGCCCTGGGGCCGTACGCCGCCGATGCGCGCGCCGACGGACCCCTTGGTCCCCCCGGCGCCGGCCCGAGGACCGACAGCCCTCATGGTCCCCCCGGCGCCGGCCCGCGTGCCGCCGAGGGCGGCCACCGCACCGGGGCGCTCTGACGCGCCCCGGCCCGTATCGGCCGGTCAGCCGCCGGCGGGCTGGACGACGGGCTTGCCGGTGAGCTCCACCCCGGCGGCCCGCAGCTCCTCCAGCGCCCGCTCGCTGGTCTCCGCCGACACCCCGGCGGTCAGGTCCAGCAGCACCTGGGTGCGGAAGCCCGCCCGGGCCGCGTCCAGCGCGGTGGCGCGTACGCAGTGGTCGGTGGCGATGCCCACCACGTCCACCTCGGTCACCTCGCGCTCCCGCAGCCAGTCCGCCAGCCCGGTCTCGTTCTCGTCCGCCCCCTCGAAGCCGCTGTACGCGGCGGAGTACGCGCCCTTGTCGAAGACCGCGTCGATCGCGCCGGAGGCCACCGCAGGCGCGAAGTTCAGATGGAAGCCGGCCCCCTCGGTCCCGGCCACGCAGTGCACCGGCCAGGAGTCCACGTAGTCGGGCCGGTCGGAGAAGTGGCCGCCCGGGTCGATGTGGTGGTCGCGGGTCGCCACCACATGCCGGTACACCACCCCGGCCGCCTCCCCCACCAGGTCGGTGATGGCGGCGGCCACATCCGCGCCCCCGGTCACGGCGAGGCTGCCGCCCTCGCAGAAGTCGTTCTGTACGTCCACGACGATCAGTGCGCGGTGCATGGGGATGTCCTTCGGGGGAGGCACGGGCGGGGGACGGGGAGGGGGCGGTGGAGGTGCGGCGGGTCGGGGGAGTGCTCACGGTGCGCAGGGCGCGGGGCGTGCGGGTGCTGCGGAAGGCGGCGGGAGCGGGTCCGTCGGCGGCCTCCGACACCACCGAGGTCATCGGTGACCCGGACGCCATCGGCGCGCCACCCGAGCCTAGAGACTCCACCGCCGCGGCGGGAGGGGTCCTCCCGCCCGGGAGGACGTCTCCCACCGGACGGACGGCCCCAGCCAGCGACCCGACCACACCGGATGCGCCGACCGCCGACCGCCGACCGCCGACCGCCGACCGCCGGGCGGACGGGTGGGCCGCCGACGGACGGCTCCCCCCGGGCGGACGGCCCCGCCCAGGCGGCCTCCAGCGGCCACCCCCGGGGCGGCCGCCCCGACGACCGGGCCCGACGACCCGCCCCGACGACGGGTCCCGACGACGACCGGGCCCCCGACGACCGGCCCCGACGACGGGTCCCGACGACGACCGGTCCCGACGACCGGGCCCGCGCACCACCGGGGTCGCGATCCGTCTGCCCGCGGCTCAGACGTACTCCGTGGCGATGACCGGTTCGCCGCGGGAGAGCTGGAGGGCGGACATCGGCAGGGTGGCGCGGGCCGTGGTGTGGCGGTCCCGGGCGGTGTCCAGGGGCTCGCGGCCGACCACCTTCCCGTCCCGTACCAGCTCCACCAGCAGCTGCCGGTCGGCCAGCTCGGGCGGGACCGGGCCGGTGCCGATCACCTCGGCCTCGGCCGCGCCCTCGGCGTCCAGCCGGCGGGCCGCCCACTTGCGGCCGCCGACCGACAGCTTGCCGCCGAGCGACTTCTTCGCCACCGGCACCAGCGGTGCACCCTCGTCCGCCGACTCGGCGCGGGCCACCAGCTTGTAGACCATCGAGCAGGTGGGGTGCCCGCTGCCGGTGACCAGCTGGGTGCCGACCCCGTACGCGTCCACCGGCGCCGCCGCCAGCGAGGCGATGGCGTACTCGTCCAGATCCGAGGTGACCACGATCCGGGTGTCCTTCGCGCCCAGCTCGTCCAGCTGCTGGCGCACCCGGTGGGCGACCAGCAGCAGGTCGCCGGAGTCGATGCGTACCGCGCCCAGCTCCGTACCGGCCACCTCCACCGCCGTACGGACCGCCTCGGCCACGTCGTAGGTGTCGACCAGCAGGGTGGTGCCCCGGCCCAGCGACTCGACCTGCGCCCGGAAGGCGTCCCGCTCGGTGTCGTGCAGCAGGGTGAAGGCGTGCGCCGAGGTGCCCACGGTCGGGATGCCGTACCGGAACCCGGCCGCCAGGTCGGAGGTCGACTGGAAGCCGCCGATGTACGCGGCCCGGGACGCGGCGACCGCGGCCAGCTCATGGGTGCGCCGGGCACCCATCTCGATCAGCCCGCGCCCGCCGGCCGCCGCCGACATCCGGGAGGCCGCCGCGGCGATCGCCGAGTCGTGGTTGAGGATCGACAGCACCACCGTCTCCAGCAGCACGCACTCGGCGAACGAGCCCTCCACCCGCAGGATCGGGGAGCCCGGGAAGTAGACCTCGCCCTCCGGGTAGCCCCAGATACTGCCCCGGAAGCGGTAGTCGGCCAGCCAGTCGACGGTCCGCTCGTCCACGATGTCCCGCTCCCGCAGGAAGGCGAGCACGGCCGGGTCGAAGCGGAAGTTCTCCACCGCGTCCAGCACCCGCCCGGTGCCGGCCACCACGCCGTAGCGGCGCCCGGGCGGCAGCCGCCGGGTGAACACCTCGAAGACCGACCGCCGGTCGGCCGTCCCGCCCCGCAGCGCCGCCTGGAGCATCGTCAGCTCGTACTGGTCGGTGAAGAGCGCGGTGGACGGCACGTCCACCGGCAGACCGAGATCCCCGCCGTTCACGGCGTTCGCAGTGTTCATACGGCGGATGGTACCCCCATAGCGTCACTTTGACGATTTCGATCCCGGGGGAAGGCGGACCCGTGCCGAACGGGCACATACGGCGGCCGGTTTGTGCGGTACCCCACCCCGGGTGGCAGCATGGACCGAGTGAGTGTTGCTCCCACTGAGATCGAACGCACCGAGCCGGCCGCCGAGGGTTTCGCCGTCGTGGAACCCGACGTCCCCTGGGTGACGATCGTCCACAACGACCCGGTCAACCTCATGAGCTACGTGACCTACGTCTTCCAGACGTACTTCGGCTACTCCAAGGACAAGGCGCACAAGCTGATGCTGGACGTGCACCACAAGGGCCGGGCCATCGTCTCCAGCGGCACCCGCGAGGAGATGGAGCGCGATGTGCAGGCGATGCACGGGTTCGGGCTGTGGGCCACCCTCTCCCAGGACCGCACCTGATGAGCGGGCACTTCGAGGCGCTGCCCGGCGGCGGCGCGGCCGTACCGCTCGACGAGGTCGAGATCTCCATCCTCCGCTCGCTCGCCGTCCAGCTGCTGGAGCTGATCGGCCCGGGTGACGAGCCGCCGGTGGGGGA
>NZ_JBEYXH010000039.1:0-76510 GCF_040644755.1 Streptomyces sp. NPDC046887 | reverse complement strand
GCGGCGCGCAAGCGCGCCGCGGGCCGTTCTGCCGCCGCCCAGGGGTCAGTCCCTGCGCAGCGAGGGCTTCAGGTCCTTGAAGCGGGCCAGCAGGCCGTTGACGAAGGACGGGGAGTCGTCGGTGGAGAACTCCTTGGCGAGCTGCACCGCCTCGTCGATCACCACCGCGTCCGGCGTACCGTCCACCCAGACCAGCTCGTACGCGCCGAGGCGCAGGATGTTGCGGTCCACCACCGGCATCCGGTCCAGGGTCCAGCCGACCGCGTAGGACGAGATCAGCTCGTCGATCCGGCCCGCGTGGTCGGCGTACCCCTCGACCAGCTCCATCGTGTACTCGCTGACCGGGGGCTGCCGGTCGTCGGACCGGGCGTGCCGGATCCAGTCCGCCAGCACCTCCCGCGCGGAGGTGTCGCGCTGGTCGGCCTCGAACAGGATCTGGAAGGCGCGCTTGCGGGCGGTGTTCCGAGCGGCCACGGTTAGCTGTTCACCCGGCCGAGGTAGTCGCTGGTGCGGGTGTCGACCTTGATCTTCTCACCGGTGGTGATGAAGAGCGGGACCGCGATCTGGTGGCCGGTCTCCAGGATGGCGGGCTTGGTGCCACCGGTGGAGCGGTCGCCCTGGACGCCCGGCTCGGTCTCCTGGATGGTCAGCTCGACGGCGGCCGGCAGCTCCACGTAGAGCACCTCGCCCTCGTGCGTGGCGACGGTGGCGGTGAAGCCCTCGATCAGGAAGTTGGCGGCGTCGCCGACGGCGGCGCGGGAGACGTGCAGCTGGTCGTAGGTCTGCATGTCCATGAAGACGAAGTAGTCGCCGTCCATGTACGAGAACTGCATGTCGCGGCGGTCGACGGTGGCCGTCTCGACCTTCACACCGGCGTTGAAGGTCTTGTCGACGATCTTGCCGGAGAGCACGTTCTTGAGCTTGGTGCGCACGAAGGCGGGGCCCTTGCCGGGCTTGACGTGCTGGAACTCGACGACGGACCAGAGCTGGTCGTTGTCGAGCTTGAGCACCATGCCGTTCTTGAGGTCGTTCGTGGAAGCCACGGTTGCGGAATCTCCTGGACTGACGCTGGCGGACGACCGGGAGCCGCGGGGTTCGCGCTACAGCGCGAGCAGCTCCTTGGTCGTGATGGTGAGTAGCTCGGGGCCGCCGTCCGCCTCGTGGCGCACGACGAGCGTGTCATCGATCCGGACCCCGCCCCGGCCCGGGAGGTGGACCCCCGGTTCGACGGTGACCGGCACGCAAGCGTCCAGTTTACCCATGGCGTCGGGTGCCAACTGAGGGTCCTCCTGGATTTCCAGGCCCACCCCGTGCCCGAGCAGCGGCGCGAGCCCCTCGCCGTACCCCGCCGAGTCCAGCATCTGCCGGGCCACCCGGTCCACCTCGCGGTACTCGGTGCCGGGCAGCAGCGCCTCCCGGGCGGCCCGCTGGGCGGCGAAGACCAGGTCGTACAGCTCGATCTGCCAGTCCGCGGGTGAGGTGCCGATCACGAAGGTGCGGCCGATCTCGCAGCGGTAGCCGCGGTAGTCGGCGCCCAGGCAGACGGAGAGGAAGTCCCCCTCCTCCACCCGCCGGTCGGACGGCCGGTGGCCCCGCCGCCCCGCGTGCGGCCCGGTGGCCACCGAGGTGGCGAAGGCGGGGCCGTCCGCGCCGTGGTCCACCAGCCGGCGTTCCAGCTCCAGCGCCAGATGCCGCTCGGTGCGGCCCACCAGGATCGACTCCAGCAGTTCCCCCAGCGCCTGGTCGGTGATCTCCGCGGCGATCCGGAGGCAGGTGATCTCGTCCTCGTCCTTGACGATCCGCTCCTGCTCGACCGCGCCCGCCAGGTCGGTCAGCCGCACCCGGGGCGCCTCGGCCGACATGGCCCGGTGCCGGGCCACGCTCAGATGCTGCTCCTCCACCGCCAGCCCCTCGGCCCCCGAGGACTGCGCCAGCGCGGCGGCGGCCACCACCGGGTCGGCCCCCGCGGCGGGCAGCACGGTGACCCGCAGCGCCTCGTCGAGCCGCCCCTCCACCGGGTCGCCGGTGGGCGTCCCCGGGCAGAGCAGCGCGTCGCCGTCGGTGCCGAGCAGTAGCACCGCACCGGGCGGCGCACCGCCCGCGAGGTAGCGGACGTTGGCGGGGCGGGAGACGAGCGCCGCCGCGGAACCGGCCGCCGCGCACCGGTCACGCAGCCGCCCGCGGCGGTCCGCAAAGACGTCAGGCATGAGTCGAGCGTACGGTCGCCAGGGCGCCCCGGCAGGTCGGGCGGGTCCGAGTGGGCGCACCCCGTCCGGAACACGCCCCCACCACGCGCCCCTGCCTCCGGCGCCCCCTCCCTCATACGCGCCTCATGCCGCCTCCGACGGCCCCTTCGCCGGGTGCCCGGCACCGTATCGACGGGGCCCGCGACCCGCGATACCAGGCGGTATCCGCCGTGGGCCGGTACGGGCCCTCGCCCGCCGGAGGTCAGGGGTACGTCCAGGGACGGGGCCCGTCCACCGGGCCCCGCCACCACCGGGCGGCAGCGGCCCACGGCACGCGCCGCCGCCCGGCGCGCCGCGCGCGAACCCGGCGCAGCCCGCCGGTCGGGCGCCGCCCGACCGCACCCACCCCCGCGCACCGAGCGCACCGCCGCGTGTTCGCCCCCGGGGCCTGCGGTCCGCCGCCCGCAGGGGCACCCTCATGCCGTACGGCCCGTACGGCCCGTACGGCATGGGGCACCGCGCGGGTCGCGGGTGGGGGCGACCACGTGGCCCCGCACACTGCCGCAGCCGATCCGCCGGCTGTACGCGTCCCGCGTCCTGGGGGCCCGGCCGCCCGCCGAAGATCCGGCGCCCCCGCCCCGGGGCCGCCGCTCGGCGGCAGCCGTACCGCGGCGCAACGCCGCGGTACGCCGCGCGGGCACGGACCCGGGACAGCCCACCCGGTGCCGGGCGCCGCCCGGGCAGAGCGCACCCGCTCTCCGGGCACACCACCGCCCTTACGCGCGCCGTACGGCGCCCGGTCGGGGACGCCCGGCGCCGTGCAGCCACGACCCGAGCGTCGGCGACAGCACCGCCACCCCGGCGGTACCGAAGCCGGTACGGGCCGAGGCACGGGCCCGCCGTGAAGGCCGCCCGCCTGCGGTACCGGCACCGGCGACCGCGCCGCCTCCCCGGTCCTGCCCCGCCCCCGCCCCCGGCTAGGACTCGGCGATGGCGCGGGCCAGGACCTCGTCCAGGACGCGGGCGGTGGTCTCCACGTCGTAGGTGGAGTTGTCGATGATCGGGAGGCCCGAGCCGTACCAGCCGGCCATCCGGCCGTGGATGCCGGCGACCTCCTCGTCGGAGAGGCGGCGGTTGCCGCTGCGCTCGGCGTTGCGCTCCAGGACGATCTCCAGGCCGGGCAGCAGGACCACGGGAAGGAGTCCCGGGCCCACATGGCGCTTCCAGCCGCCGAGGCCGACGACCGGGCGGTCGGGGAAGACGGCGTCGTCCAGGATGCAGGAGATGCCGTTGGCCAGGAAGTTGCGGGCGGCGAAGCCGCAGGTGCGGCGGGCCAGCCGGTACTGGGCCTCGGACTGATCGTTCCAGCCGGACTGCGGGTCGGCGAAGCCGGAGCACACCCATTCGCGGACGTCGTCCAGGCTGATGTGCGCGGTGGGCACCTGCCGGCCGGCCGCCCAGTGCCGGGCGACGGTGGTCTTGCCCGCGCCGGCCGGGCCGATCAGCAGCACGGCGAGGGTGGCGGTGCCGGTGGACTGGCCGGTGGGCGGCGGGAGCGGCATCGCGACCGGGGCGGCGGGGGCCAGTCGGTAGTCCCCGGTGGGCTCGGTGGAGGTCGGCGGCGTCCACTGCGGGCCCGGGGGCTGCACGGGCGGCGGCTGGTGGACCGGCGGCGGGGGCGGCGCGGGAGCCGCCGGGCCGGGGGGCGGGGCGGGAACGCCGGCCGGGGGCAGGGGGCCGCCGGGCGGGGTCGCGGGCTGCGGGCCGGGCCGGCCGGCCCAGTCGTGGGCCGCGTACCCCGGCTGGTGGGGCGGCGGCAGCGGGGCCCCCACTGCGTGCTGCATCCGGTCCACTTTCGTCTCGTACGGCTGACACTCGGGCGTCCGTTCGGACGACCCGTCACCGAACCGTACCGTCCCCGGCCGTCACCGGTGGCAACGGCCGGGGGGCGGGGAAGGTGCCCGGTGGGGGCGGGTCAGCCGTCGAGTTCCTCGGCGAGCGCGCGCAGGGCGAGGCGGTAGGAGCCGATGCCGAAGCCGGCCACCGTGCCGCTGGCCACCGCGGCGATCACCGAGGTGTGCCGGAACTCCTCACGGGCGTACGGGTTGGAGATGTGCACCTCGATCAGCGGCGCGGTGCGCTGGGCGGCCGCGTCCCGCATGGCGTACGAGTAGTGCGTGAACGCCCCGGGGTTGATGACCACCGGCAGCGAGCCGTCGGCGGCCTCGTGCAGCCAGCGCACCAGCTCGCCCTCGTCGTTGGTCTCCCGGACCTCGACGTCGAAGCCCAGCTCCTTGCCGAGGGTCTGGCAGGCGTCGACCAGTCCGGCGTAGGAGGTGGCGCCGTAGACGTCGGGCTCCCGGGAGCCGAGCCGGCCGAGGTTGGGGCCGTTGAGGACCAGCACCCGGCGGCTCACGCGGAGACCTCGCCGTAGGCGGCGACCAGCACGGCCGGGTCGGGGCCCTCCAGCACGGTGGGCCGGGCCAGGCCGTCCAGCACGATGAACCGCAGCAGGTCGCCGCGGGACTTCTTGTCCACCTTCATGGTCTGGAGCAGCTTGGGCCACTGGTCGCCGCGGTAGGTGAGCGGCAGCCCGACCGACTCCAGCACCGCGCGGTGCCGGTCGGCGGTGGCGTCGTCCAACCGCCCGGCCAGCCGGCCCAGTTCGGCGGCGAAGACCATGCCGACCGAGACCGCGGCGCCGTGCCGCCACTTGTAGCGCTCGTTCTTCTCGATGGCGTGCGCCAGGGTGTGGCCGTAGTTGAGGATCTCCCGGAGCCCGGACTCCTTGAGATCGCTGGAGACCACCTCGGCCTTGACCCGGATGGACCGCTCGATCAGCTCGGCGGTGTGCGGCCCGGCCGGGGTGCGGGCGGCGGCCGGGTCGGCCTCGATGAGGTCCAGGATGGCCGGGTCGGCGATGAACCCGGCCTTGATGATCTCGGCCAGCCCGCTGACGTAGTCGTTGACCGGCAGCGACTCCAGCGCGGCCAGGTCGCAGAGCACCCCGGCCGGCGGGTGGAAGGCGCCGACCAGGTTCTTGCCCTCGGCGGTGTTGATGCCGGTCTTGCCGCCGACGGCCGCGTCCACCATGCCGAGCACGGTGGTCGGTACGGCGATCCAGCGCACCCCGCGCAGCCAGCTGGCCGCGACGAAGCCGGCCAGGTCGGTGGTGGCCCCGCCGCCCACACCCACGATGACGTCGCTGCGGGTGAAGCCGGTCTGGCCGAGCGCCTTCCAGCAGTAGGCGGCGACCTCGGCGGTCTTGGCCTCCTCGGCGTTGGGCACCTGCACGGCGACCGCCTCGAAGCCCTGGTCGGCGAGGTCCGCGCGCAGCGCCTCACCGGTCTCGGCCAGCGCCTCGGGGTGGATCACGGCGACCCGCTTGGCGCCCGGGCCGATCAGCCCGGCCAGCTCGCCCAGCAGCTGCCGGCCGACCAGCACCTCGTAGGCGTCGGTGCCGGCCGTGCCGCCGACCTGGATACGGGTGACGGCGGAGCCGGTCGCGGTTTCGGTTCGGTCGGTCATACGTCCTTCAGCTCCAGTGCGTCGAGGATCGCCTGCGCGACCTCGTCGGGGGTCCGCTCGTCGGTGGCGACCACGACCCGGGCCACCTCGGTGTAGAGGTGGCGGCGGGCGTCCATCAGTTCGCGCCACTGGCGGCGGGGGTTGACGGCGAGCAGCGGGCGGGCGGCGCCGAGGCCGACCCGCCGTACCGCCTCCTCGACGTCCATCGAGAGGTAGGCGACCGGCCGGCCGGCCAGCAGGGCGCGGGTGCCGGGGTCCAGGACCGCCCCGCCGCCGAGGGCGAGCACTCCCGGGTGCTCGGCGAGGGCGGCGGCCACCGCGGCCCGCTCCAGGGCGCGGAAGTGCTCCTCCCCCTCGTCGAGGAAGATGTCGGCGATCTCCCGGCCCTGGGCGGCGACGATGTCGGCGTCGGTGTCCCGGTAGGGCGCGCCGAGCCGTTCGGCCAGCAGCGCGCCCACCGTGGACTTGCCCGAGCCCATCGGCCCGACCAGCACGATCAGCGGGCCGGTGCTCACCGGATGTGCAGGTGGTCGAGGTAGGAGGTGACGTTGCGCCGGGTCTCGGCCACGCTGTCGCCGCCGAACTTCTCGGCGACCGCGTCGGCGAGGACCAGGGCGACCATCGCCTCGGCGACGATCCCGGCGGCCGGCACCGCGCAGACGTCGGAGCGCTGGTGGTGGGCGGCGGCCTCCTCACCGGTGGCGACGTCGATGGTCTTCAGGGCGCGCGGCACGGTGGCGATGGGCTTCATCGCCGCCCGCACCCGCAGCAGCTCACCGGTGGTCAGCCCGCCCTCGGTGCCGCCGGAGCGGCCGGAGGAGCGGCGCACGCCCTCGTCGGTGGCGATGATCTCGTCATGCGCCTGGGAGCCGGGGACGCGGGCCAGCTCGAAGCCGTCGCCGACCTCCACGCCCTTGATGGCCTGGATGCCCATCAGCGCGGCGGCCAGCCGGGCGTCCAGGCGGCGGTCCCAGTGGACATGCGAGCCGAGGCCGACCGGCACCCCGTACGCCAGCACCTCGACCACGCCGCCGAGGGTGTCGCCGTCCTTGTGGGCCTGGTCGATCTCGGCCACCATCGCCTTGCTGGCGTCGGCGTCCAGGCAGCGCACCGGGTCGGCGTCCAGCTTCTCCACGTCGGCCGGGGCCGGGTAGACGCCGTAGGGGGCCTTGGCCGCGGCCAGCTCCACCACATGGGAGACGATCTCGATGCCCGCGGTCGCCTTGAGGTAGGAGCGGGCGACCGCGCCGAGCGCGACCCGGGCCGCGGTCTCCCGGGCGGAGGCGCGCTCCAGCACCGGGCGGGCCTCGTCGAAGCCGTACTTCTGCATCCCCGCGAGGTCGGCGTGGCCGGGGCGGGGGCGGGTCAGCGGGGCGTTGCGGGCGGACTCGGCGAGCTCGGCCGGGTCGACCGGGTCGGCCGCCATGACCTTCTCCCACTTGGGCCACTCGGTGTTGCCCACCATCACGGCGACCGGGGAGCCCATGGTGAGGCCGTGGCGTACGCCGCCGAGGAAGGTGACCTCGTCGCGCTCGAACTTCATCCGGGCACCGCGCCCATAGCCCAGGCGCCGGCGGGCCAGGTGGTCCGCCACCATCTCCGTGGTGATCGGGACGCCGGCCGGAAGGCCCTCCAGCGTCGCCACCAGTGCGGGGCCGTGGGACTCCCCCGCGGTCAGCCAGCGCAACCTGCTCAACGGTGCTCCTCGTGTTCGCGCCTCGACTGCGACGGCGCGACCGGGTGCGCGGCCCTGGCCCGCCTCCCCTGATCCTCCCACGGCGCGCGGCGGTGTCCGAATGCCGGTCCAGCAGGCGGGACGGGAATTCAGCGCCCGGCCAGCGCCCTCTCGCCGGCCTGGCGCATCACCGCGAGCGGGGCGGGGGCCTTGCCGGTCATCTGCTCGACCTGGAGGACTGCCTGGTGGACGAGGAGGTCCAGCCCGCCGAGTACGGCTCCGCCGCGGGCGGACCAGGCGGCGGCCAGGGCGGTGGGCCAGGGGTGGTAGAGCACGTCGAAGAGGGTGCCGACTGTGTCAGGTACGGCGGCGGCGAGGGCGTCGGTGGCGCCGGCCGGGGTGGTGGCGACGACCAGCGGCTCGGCGAGGGCCCGCTCGGCGTCCTCCCAGGGGGCGGTGCGCACCCGCACCCCCAGCCGCTCCCCCCAGCCGAGCATCTCCTCGGCGCGGGCCGTGCTGCGGACATAGGCGGTGACCGGGCCGGCGCATATCTTGGCCAGCGCGGCGAGCGCGGAGGAGGCGGTGGCCCCGGCGCCCAGCACCGCGGCGGACGGCACGCCCTCCACCCCGCGTTCGCGCAGTGCGGCGATCAGTCCGGGGATGTCGGTGTTGTCGCCGACGCGGCGACCGTCGGAGCGGAGCACCACGGTGTTGACGGCCTCCACGGAGGCGGCGGTCTCGCTGATCTCGTCCAGCAGGGGTATGACGGCCCGCTTGAGCGGCATGGTCAGCGACAGCCCGCCCCAGCTGCCGTCCAGCCGCTCGAAGAACCCGGGCAGCGCGGCCTCGTCCACCTCGTGGGCCTCATAGGACCAGTGGTGCAGGCCCAGGTCGGCGTAGGCGGCGCGGTGCAGCACCGGGGAGAGCGAGTGGGCGATCGGCGAGCCGAGGACGGCGGCGCGGCGGGCCGTCATTCGTCGTCCTTCTTCCGTTCCTTCTCGTACTCGGCCCGGTTCTTCTCGTGCTCGGCGTTGGTGACGGCGAACAGGGTCTTCTCCGAGTTGATGGAGACGAAGTAGTACCAGGGGCCGGGGGTGGGCTTGAGCGCCGAGTGCAGCGCCTCGCCGCCGGGGTTGCTGATCGGGCCGGGCGGCAGCCCCTTGGCGTTGTAGGTGTTGTACGGGTCGTCGATCTTGCGCAGGTCGTCGACGGCGCCGATGTCCAGGGTGCTGGAGGCCTTGAGGTAGTTGACCGTGGAGTCGAACTCCAGCCGGCCGACGGTCTCCATGTTCTCCGGCTTGAGCCGGTTGTAGACGACCCGGGCCACCTTGTCGAAGTCGTGCTTGTACTTGCCCTCCACCTGCACCAGGCTGGCGACCGTGACCAGGTCGAAGGGCGACTTGAGCCCCAGCTTGGATGCCTGGCCCTCCACGTCGGCCTTGGTGTACTCGGCGTTGGCGCGGGAGACCATCTTGCGCAGCACGCCCTCCGGCTTGCTGCCCTTGGCCACCGGGTAGGACGCCGGGAAGAGGAAGCCCTCCAGCGGGTCCTTGACGCCCTGGCGCTGCCTGGCCCACTCGGGCAGGCCGAGGTCGGCGCCCTGCTCCTTGGCGACCTTGGCGGTGGTGCCGGCCTTCAGGTCGAGCCGGGTGTCGATGGCCTTGTAGATGTCGACGTTCCGCATGCCCTCGCGGAAGATCATGTTGTTCCGGCTGGCGTCGCTGAGCATGAGGGTGACCGCGGCCTTGCCGGACATCTCCTTCTTCAGGAGGTAACTGCCCTCCTGGATGGAGGTGCCGCGCGGGTTGTCGCCCTGGGCGCGGATGAAGGCGTCGACGCTCTTCACCACGCCCTCGCGTTTGAGGATCTGGCCGATCTGGGCGCCGGTGGCGCCCTTGGGGATCTCCACCTGGACCTCGCCGGCCCCGTCGCCCGCGAAGTCCTCGATCTGGCCGCGGCCCTGCCAGAACTGGTAGCCGAAGTAGGTGACACCGCCGGCGCCGCCGAGCAGCACCAGGGCGACGAAGGAGCAGGCCAGCCCGTTGCGGCTCTTCTTTTTCTTCTTCGGCTGGCGCCGTCCGCCGCCGCCGGGCGCACCGGCCGGTTCCTCGTCGTCACCGTCATTGGCGCCACCGCCACCGCCGTAGCGGTCGCCGCGGCCGTCGTCCCGGTCGTCGTCGCCGTCGGAGAAGAAGGGGTGCGGATCGTCGTCCTGGGGCGCGGTCTCAGGTGCGGGCGCCGGGGCCTGGCGGTGGCCGGGGGGCTGCGGGGGCGGGTATGCCTCCGGGGTGCCGTAGAGGTCCGGGGTCCCGCCGGTGGCGTACGGGTCGGGGGCGGCCGCGTAGGGGTCGGCGACGACCGGGGCGGGCGCCGCGTACGGCATCGCCGTCTGCTGCCCGGTGTCCCAGCCGTTGCCCCACCCCTGCTGGGCGGCGTGCGGGTCGCCGTACCCCTGCGACGGGTACTGCTGCTGGGGGTAGCCCTGCTGCTCGCCGTACCCCTGCTGCGTACCGTAGCCCTGCTGCTCCGGGTATCCGCCCTGGTGGCCGTAGTGCTGGTCGCCGTACTGCTGCTGCTCGCCGTACTGCTGCTGGTCGCCGTAGCCCTGCGGCTGCTGCTGCCCGTAGGGGTCCTGGGAGGCGTCGCCGTAGGGGCCCTGTGCGTGCTGGCGGTATGCCGCCTGCTGACCTTCCCACCCCTGGTCCCGGTGGGCCGGGTCCTCGGGGTGCCACGGTTCGGAGCCGGGGCTCCGTCCATAATCAGTCATCGATCCCCAAACAGCCGCGAGGCGTCCGGACGATCCGCCTCTACGTCGTGCACAGCGGATGTTCGAACGCCGCCGCGTCGCGCGGAACGTTACCGTACCGCGATCAGATGACCACTTCGACGCTCTCTCCGGGCGGATTACCCGATACCCGTTCGGACTCAAGAGCGTTCTGAAGGATGATCACAGCGGCCGCCTGGTCGATGACGGAGCGGCCCTTCTTGGAGTTCACCCCGGAGGACCGCAGCCGCTGGCCGGCCGTGACGGTGGTCATCCGCTCGTCCACCAGTCGCACCGGGATCGGGGCCACGCCCTGGGCCAGGGTCCGGGCGAAGGCGCGGACCTTGGCCGCGGCCGGGCCCTCGCGCCCGCTGAGCGAGCGCGGGAGCCCGACGACGATCTCCAGCGGTTCGTACTCTGCCACGATCACCCGCAGCCGCCGGTGGGCGGCCGGGACATCGCGTCCCGGCACGGTCTCCACCGGGGTGGCGAGGACCCCGTCGGGGTCGCAGGAGGCGACCCCGATCCGGGCGTCCCCGACGTCGATCGCGAGGCGGCGGCCGCGTCGCATCAGGCCGTCTCGCCGACGAGCCGCTCGACGGCGGCGATGGCGTCGCCGATGGCGTCCGGGTTCTGCCCGCCGCCCTGGGCCACGTCCGGCTTGCCGCCGCCCCCGCCGCCGAGGGTCTTGGCGGCGGTGCGGACCAGGTCGCCGGCCCTGAGACCGCGCTCACGGGCGGCCTCGTTGGTGGCGATCACGGTCAGCGGGCGGCCGTTGGCGGTGGTGAACAGGGCGACCACGGCCGGGCGGTCGCCCTGGATACGGCCGCGTACGTCGAGCACCAGCTTGCGCAGGTCGTCGGCGGAGGTGCCGTCCGGGACCTGCCCGGTGACCAGGGCGGTGCCCCGGACGTCCTGGGCGCCCTGGGCCAGACCGGCGGCGGCCTGGAGGACCTTCTCGGCGCGGAACCGCTCGATCTCCTTCTCGGCCTCCCGGAGCTTGCCGAGCATCCCGGCGATCTTCTCCGGAAGCTCCTCGGAGCGGCCCTTGACCAGCTCCTGGAGCTGGGCGACGACCGTGTGCTCCTTGGCGAGGAAGTTGTAGGCGTCCACGCCGACCAGGGCCTCGATCCGGCGCACCCCGGAGCCGATGGAGGACTCGCCGAGCAGCTTCACCAGGCCGAGCTGGCTGGTGTTGCCGACATGGGTGCCGCCGCACAGCTCCTTGGAGAAGTCGCCGATGGTGACGACCCGGACCCGCTCGCCGTACTTCTCGCCGAACTCGGCGATGGCACCCTGCTTCTTGGCCTGCTCCAGGCTCATCACCTCGGCCTGGACGTCCAGCTCGCGGGAGAGCACCTCGTTGATCTTCTGCTCGACGTCGGTGAGCACCGTGCCGGGGACGGCGGCGGGCGAGCCGAAGTCGAAGCGGAAGCGGCCCGGGGAGTTCTCCGAGCCGGCCTGGGCGGCGGTGGGGCCGAGGGCGTCGCGCAGCGCCTGGTGGGTGAGGTGGGTGGCGCTGTGGGCGCGGGCGATGGCCTGGCGGCGGCGCCGGTCGATGGCGGCGTAGCCGGAGGCACCTACGGTGACCTCGCCGACCTGCACGGCTCCCTTGTGCACGGAGACACCGGGGACCGGCTGCTGGACGTCGCGGACCTCGATGACGGCGCCGGAGTCCAGCCGGATGCGGCCGGTGTCGGCGAGCTGGCCGCCGCCCTCGGCGTAGAACGGGGTGCGGTCCAGGACGACCTCGACCTCGTCGCCCTCGGTGGCGGCCGGCGCGGGCAGGCCGTTGACCAGCAGCCCGACGACGGTGGACTCGCCCTCCAGGACGGCGTAGCCGGTGAACTCGGTGGCGCCGGCGGTGTCGGCGATCTCGCGGTAGGCGGAGACGTCGGCGTGGCCGGTCTTCTTGGCCTTGGCGTCGGCCTTGGCGCGCTCCCGCTGCTCCTTCATCAGGCGGCGGAAGCCGTCCTCGTCCACGGAGAGGCCCTGTTCGGCGGCCATCTCCAGGGTGAGGTCGATGGGGAAGCCCCAGGTGTCGTGGAGCAGGAAGGCCTGGTCGCCGGAGAGCACGGTGCCGCCGGCGGCCTTGGTGTCCGTGACGGCGGTGTCCAGGATGTTGGTGCCGCCGCGCAGGGCCTTGAGGAAGGCGGCCTCCTCGGCGAGGGCGACGGTCTCGATCCGCTTGCGGTCGGTGACCAGCTCCGGGTACTGCAGGCCCATGGTGTCGATGACGGTGCCGACCAGGTCCTGGACGACCGGGCCGGTGGCGCCGAGCAGGCGCATGTTGCGGACGGCGCGGCGCATGATGCGGCGCAGCACATAGCCGCGGCCCTCGTTGCCGGGGGTGACGCCGTCGCCGATGAGCATCACCGAGGTGCGCATATGGTCGGCGACCACGCGCATGGAGACGTCGGACTCGTGCTTCTCGCCGTAGCGGACGCCGGTCAGCTCGGTGGCCTTGTCCATGACGACGCGCAAGGTGTCGGTCTCGTACATGTTCCGCACGCCCTGGAGGATCATGGCGAGGCGTTCGAGGCCGAGTCCGGTGTCGATGTTCTTGGACGGCAGGTCGCCGAGGATCGGGAAGTCCTCCTTGCCGTCGCCGGCGCCCCGCTCGTACTGCATGAAGACCAGGTTCCAGATCTCCACGTACCGCTCGTCGTTGACGGCGGGGCCGCCCTCGGGGCCGAACTCGGGCCCGCGGTCGTAGTTGATCTCGGAGCAGGGGCCGCAGGGGCCGGGCACGCCCATGGACCAGAAGTTGTCCTTCTTGCCCAGGCGCTGGATGCGCTCGGCGGGGACGCCGACCTTGTCGCGCCAGATCTGCTCGGCCTCGTCGTCGTCCAGGTAGACGGTGATCCACAGCCGCTCCGGGTCCAGCCCGTAGCCGCCCTGCTCCACCGGGGAGGTCAGCAGCTCCCAGGAGAGCGTGATGGCGCCCTCCTTGAAGTAGTCGCCGAAGGAGAAGTTGCCGCACATCTGGAAGAAGGTGCCGTGCCGGGTGGTCTTGCCGACCTCCTCGATGTCCGGGGTGCGGACGCACTTCTGCACGCTGGTCAGCCGGGGGGCGGGCGGCTTGGTCTCACCGAGGAAGTAGGGCTTGAAGGGCACCATGCCGGCGGGGACCAGCAGCAGAGTCGGGTCGTCCGCGATGAGCGACGCCGAAGGGACGACGGTGTGCCCGCGCTCCTCGAAGAAGCTCAGCCAGCGGCGGCGGATCTCGGCCGACTCCATCAGTGGTCCTCATTCCGGTTGTACGTACGGGGGGTGCGGGTGGGGTGCGGGCGGGCGGGCCGCGCCGGGGCGGGGGGCTCGACGGCCCGGGTGCGCCGGGGCGCCGGCAGCGCCGGGTCCTCCGGGGCGGCCTCCAGGCCCAGTGCCTCTCCCAACTCCGCCTCGCGCTGGAGCATTCCGGCGCGGACGTCGAGGGCGAACTCCCGGAGCCGGTGGCCGGCCTCGACCGCCTTGTCGGCGGCCTGGGCGGCCAGGCTCTCGGGGGTGAGCTGCCTGAGCTTGCGGTTGACCTTGGTGGTGGCCCACACACCGGCGGCGGCACCGGCGGAGAACCAGAAAGTACGGCGGAACATCGTGTGGGTCAGCCCTTCCGCTTGCGGCCCCGGGCGCCCGGCAGCGTACGGCCGGTGATGACCGTGCGCCGGGGCTGCTCGGCCGGCTTGTCGTTCCTGTTGCGGCTGACGGCCTGGCGGACGCCGTAGCCGAAGGCCGCGACCTTGACGAGCGGGCCGCCGAAGGTGGAGGCGACCGTCGTGGAGAGCGCGGAGGCGTTGGAGGTGACCTCCTGGACGTCCGAGGCGATGGCGTCGACCCGCTCCAGCTGGGTCTGCGCGCTGCGTACGGTCTGGGAGGCGTCGCTGAGCAGGGGCACCGCCCGCTCGGTCACCTCGGCCACCAGCTTGGTGGTCGCCCTGAGCGTCTGGGCCAGTCTGACCAGTACCACGGCCAGGAAGGAGACCAGGATCGCCCAGAAGACGGCCACCAGGATGCCGGCCACCTCTCCACCGGTCACTGCGCACCGCTCCTTGCTGTTCGGACGTGCTGTTCGGGGGTCCGCCCGGGGCCCGGGCCCGCGGGGCGGGTCTGCTCCCGCGGCCGGCTGGGGCGCGGAAGACCGTCCATCGAGCCTATCGCGCCCGCGTGGCCGGTCCGTACCGGCTTTTCCGCACCGGCGGCACCCGCGAGAAGGGGCGGTCGGGACGGCGCAAGCCCGCCGCTCCGGGAAGGAGCGGCGGGCTTGCGGCACCGCGTGGGTGGGAGTACCGCGCCGGGTCAGCGGGCGTAGTACTCGACGACCAGCTGCTCGTCGCAGATGACCGGGATCTCCTTGCGGTTCGGGTCGCGGTCCAGGCGGAAGGCGAGGGCCTTCAGGTTGACCTGGAGGTAGCGCGGGGTCTCGCCGTCGGGGGCGAAGCCACCCTCACGCGCGACCTGGAACAGGCTCTTGGCACGGCTGCGCTCGCGGACCATCACGACATCGTCGGGGCGGACGCGGAAGGACGGCTTGTCGACCTTGCCGCCGTTGACCTCGATGTGGCCGTGGACGACCATCTGGCGGGCCTGGTAGATGGTGCGGGCGATGCCCGACCGCAGGACCAGGGCGTCGAGGCGGCGCTCCAGCTCGACCACCAGGGCCTCGCCGGTCTTGCCCTCGGCCTTCTTGGCGCGGTCGTAGGCACGCGCCATCTGGCGCTCGCTGATGTCGTACTGGGCGCGGAGGCGCTGCTTCTCCAGCAGACGGACCTTGTAGTCCGAGTTCTGCTTGCGACCGCGGCCGTGCTCACCCGGCGGGTACGGGCGGGCCTCGAAGTACTTGACGGCCTTCGGCGTCAGGGCGATGCCGAGCGCACGGGACTTCTTGACCTTGGGACGCGACTGGTTAGGCACGTTCTCCAGACCTCCGATATAGGTTAGGTTAGGCTTACCTTAATCAAGGAGATCGCATGTCCAGCCCTGGGAACACCACGCGCATCACAGACGGCAACACGAAAGGCGATGCTCCTGAGCAGGCGCAGCAGGGCATCGACGTGACGGAGGTCCGATCAGCTCATGGTCAGCCGCGTCCCAGCGGGCTTGAGATCGCCCGGATGCCGTCAGCAGCCGAACGCACACGAACTCTCGTACAGAGTACATGCTCCGGAGTGCTCATCCTGCCGGGGGTGGACGGCGCCCGTCCGGAGCAGCTGATGCCGGACGCCCGGACCGTGGGCACGGACGGCGAGGTGTTCCTGCTCTTCCCCGCCGACGCCCCGCCGGTGCGCGCGGCCACCCATGCCCAGGACGACGAGCTGCCGGCGGTGCTGGAGCTCACCGACGTCGCCCCGGTGGCGGTGCCCAACCGTATCCGCGGCCGCGCCTGGCTCTCCGGCTGGCTGACCTGCGCCCCGGGGATCGCCACCCCCGGCCAGATGATGCTGCGCCTGGAGGTCGGCGAGGTCCATGTGGACGACCTGTGGGGCGACGGCTCGGTCGACCCGGACGACTTCGCCTCCAGTGTCCCGGACCCGCTCGCCCCGTACGAGACCGAGCTGCTCCAGCACCTCGCGGCCGCCCACGGCGACCAGGTCCAGGGCCTCAGCACCCTGCTCGGGCAGCGGTCCGTCGACGGCTCCCCAGCGATCCACCGGGTGGTGCCGCTGGCCCTGGACCGGTTCGGGCTGCGGGTGCGCTGCCGGGACGAGGCCGGCCGGCTCTTCGACGCCCGCTTCGACTTCCCCGAGCCGGTCGGCGATGTGCACGGACTGCGGCGCGCGATGCACACCCTCTTCGAGGCCGCCCAGGGCTGAGCCCGGCCGCCCGGTGTCCCTCTCGCCGTACCGCGCCCGAGCCGCCGCCCTGGGGCTGAGGGCGGGCGACCGGCGCCCGTCGGAATCGCCGGATCGTCGCATCCGGGAGGCGGGCACGGTGAACGGCGCCAGGGGATACGAGGACGGCCCGCTCGGTCATCGCGCCGACACTGGCGCTGGACGGTGATGAGTGTGACCGCGGTGACGGTGAGGACGTCGGGTGTGCTGACGTAGTAGACAACGATCGCGTCGGCTCCGGCGATGGTCACCTCACGGTAGTCCCGTTCGCCGGGCTTGGCCTCCACCGACCCGTGCCCGTAGGGCGCCGATCGTGGACTTCATGGCCTTGTCCAGCGCGGTGCGGCGCTGGGCGGGGAGCCGCCGGCGGGCGGCATCGGCCTGCGAGGCGTAGGCAATTCTGCAGGCCGTCAGGCGGCCTTACCGTCGTGGTCGTCGAGGACGGTGACGCCGGAGTAGTCGCCGGCGCGGAGCCGATCGACCTGTTCGTCCATCTCCTCGATCGCGCCCGGGACGGTGCGCAGGGCCCACATCGCCAGGCGAAGCGGGAGGTCGGGACCCGGGGTGGTACCGATCTCGGTGTCGAACGCGGCCCGCTGGTCCTCGGGGAGGGCAGCGCGGACGTCCGCGATCGTGGACGGCAGCTCGACCTCCTCGTCGTGGACGGTCGTCGTCCACCGCTCCGCTGCCTCGTCCACCGCTCTGCCCTCCGCACCTGTCCACGGACCTCTGGCCTTCGGCCGCTCACCGTATGGCGCCCCGGGCGGCCTGCGATACGGCCCGAGGCCGGATTCACCCCCTCGGACGACGAACGGATCCTGGTCATGGTGCTCGTCTGGTCAGCGGTTCCCCTCCTCCTTGCGGAGCCCCAGCCGCAGCAGCGGCGCCCTGGTCCGGGCCGGGCGCTACGAGCCGGGGCGGCCCGCTCCCCCTCCCCCACTGCCGTGGCGGCGGCCCTCAAGACCCATCTGGGCTGACGCCACCGCACAGCTGCCGGGCCTCGGCCAGCAGGGCCGGGTACTCCTGCCCACACACGGCCACCGCGGCGGACAGCGCCTCCAGGGCGGCGCGGAGCGGGTCGGCGGCGTCAGCCCGCTCCACGGCAAGGAGGGCCGTATGCGATGCCGAGAACCGGTGATCCCAGGTCCCGTGCTCACCGCCCACCATCACCCCGATGGCCTCACGGAGCTGGACGTATACCCCCGCCCGGGCTTCCTCCTCGGCATGGATGGCGAGTGGGCGAGCAGGGCCGAGGAGGCGCAGGCCCATCGAGGCGGGCTCGTCCGGGCGCTCTTCCCGGTGACCCTCCGCGTCGGGTGGCGGTACGGCCGCACCGACCGTGCGGTCCGGCACCCATGAGTCGGCGTCCAGGGCCTCCCCCATGGCCTGCCGGTCATCGAAGGGCGGCGGGAGCGGACGCCCCTCGGCGAGCGCGGTCAGCGCGGCGGCGACCCAGCCCAGCCCGTCGATCCGGGCGACCGCGCAGGCGCGACGGGCGGCCAGCAGGGCCACCTCGCGCTGGTCGTCCGGCCCGGCGTCGGCCAGGGCGTGCACCAGGGCGGCGTCGAAGTCGATCAGCGACCGGACGCTTCCCTCCACCGCGCGTAGGGCAGAGCTCGGCAGCCGCCCTCCCCACTGCTCGCGTTCCTCCTGGAGCCGCCGTTCCTCTCCGGCGAGGCGCACCTGCCGGTCGGCCTCGGCCCGCTCCTCGGCGGTGGGCGGTGGTGGCTGCTCGCGGGCGAAGCCGTGCCAGTAGGCGGCGATCTCCGAGATCTGCCGCACCACGCGGTCCGGCTCCGGCGGGGCGGGCCAGAACTGGAGGAGGTAGCGGTCCACCGGGGGGCCTTCGTCCGCGCTGGTGTCCAGGTCCCTGCCCCGGTCCATGCCGTACGCGCAGTAGCGCACCCGGTGATCGGTCGCGGGCAGGCCGAGCGCATAGGAGTCGTGCTCGCCCCACACGACCAGGGAGCAGCGCCCCGGCTCCGGGCGGAAGGACACCTCCACCACGTCCTCCCAGAGCGGGGCGAGCTCCGGGGCCCGGTCGTACACCTCCACCCGGAAGCCCACCTCACCGGTGTGCAGCCCGGTCGTCAGCCACAGTGCCCCGGGCACGGCGGCGCCGCAGAGCCCGGACACCTGGCCGGCGAAGGCCTCGTGGAGGTCCACCTCGTCCACCTCGCCGCTCTCCACGAAGAGCTGGCCGTAGTGGACCCACACCTCACCGTCGACCGGTACGCGCACCATCCCGTCCCCCCGTTCCGTAGCGGTCCGGCTCGGTCTAGCCGCCGGACTCCTCGCCGCGCAGCCGGGCGCGGACCTTCTCCACCACGTCCGCGTACCGCGCCTCGGCGCCGTAGCGGGTGGGTTCGTAGTAGCGCTTGCCGTGCACCGCGTCGGGGGCGTATTGCTGGGCGGCGATACCGCCGGGGACGTCGTGCGGGTAGACGTACTCCTGGGCGTGGCCCAGCTTGGCGGCGCCCTTGTAGTGGCCGTCGCGCAGATGCGGCGGGACGGGGCCGGCCAGTCCGGCGCGCAGATCGGCGCGGGCGGCGGATATGGCGGTGGTGGCGGCGTTGGACTTGGGGGCCAGCGCCAGGGCGATGGTGGCGTGGCTGAGGGTGAGCGCGGCCTCGGGGAAGCCGATCATGGCCACGGCCTGGGCGGCGGCGACCGCCAGCGGCAGTGCGGTGGGGTCGGCGAGCCCGATGTCCTCGCTGGCGGAGATCATCAGCCGGCGGGCGATGAACCGCGGGTCCTCCCCGGCCTCGATCATCCGGGCCAGATAGTGCAGGGCCGCGTCCACGTCGGAGCCGCGGATCGACTTGATCAGGGCGCTGGCCACGTCGTAGTGCTGGTCGCCGTCCCGGTCGTACGTCACCGCGGCGCGGTCCACCGTCTCCTCGACGGTGGCCAGGGTGATCTCCCGCTCGGTCTTGGCGAGCGCGGCCCCGGCGGCGGCCTCCAGGGCGGTGAGCGCCCGACGGGCGTCGCCCCCGGCGATCCGCAGCAGATGCGCCTCGGCGTCCTCGGGAAGGGTGACCGCGCCGCCCAGGCCCCGCTCCTCGGTGAGGGCGCGGTGCAGCAGACCGCGGATGTCCTCGTCGGTGAGGGATTCCAGGGTGAGCAGCAGCGAGCGGGAGAGCAGCGGGGAGATGACCGAGAAGTACGGGTTCTCCGTGGTGGCGGCGATCAGGGTGACCCAGCGGTTCTCCACGGCGGGCAGCAGCGAGTCCTGCTGGGCCTTGCTGAAGCGGTGGATCTCGTCCAGGAAGAGCACCGTCTCGGTGCCGAAGCCGCCGGAGGCACGGCGGGCACCGTCGATGACCGCGCGGACCTCTTTGACCCCCGCGGTGATCGCCGACAGCTCCACGAAGCGCTTGTTGGTCGCCTTGGAGACCACATACGCGAGCGTGGTCTTTCCGGTGCCGGGCGGGCCCCAGAGGATCACCGAGGACGCCCCGGCCGGTCCGCCCGCGCCGTCGCCTACCAGGCGGCGCAGCGGGGAGCCGGGCTTGAGCAGATGCTGCTGGCCGACCACCTCGTCCAGGGTGCGCGGGCGCATCCGGACCGCCAGGGGGCTGCTGGTCGGGTCCTTCTCCTGGCGTTCCTCGGCGGCGGCGGTGAAAAGATCGGGCTCCACGCGATGAAGCCTATGCCAGCCCACTGACAGTCATGCCGGGGCCGGAGAGGGTCAGCCGGTCCAGAAGTCCCACCAGCGGGTCAGGATCAGCATCCCGATCACCCCGATGTGCAGCACCGGCAGCACCCAGGTGAACTCGCCGACGAACGACCGCACCCCGGCCGGAGCGGGCAGCAGCCCGTGCCGGATGTTGTGCGAGGTGACGTACCAGAACATCACGATGGTGGCGACCCAGGCCAGCGAGCACCACAGGCATAGCGCGTTGATCTCGTACAGCGACTGGTAGGTCAGCCAGGCGCAGAAACCCACCCCGAACAGGGTCCCGGCGTTGAAACCGAGCCAGAACCAGCGGCGGAAGCGGGCGCCGGCCAGGAGGGCGAAGCCGATGCCCATGACCACCGCGTAGGTGGCCAGGCCGAGCATGGGGTTGGGGAAGCCGAAGACCGTGGCCTGGTCGCTCTGCATCACACTGCCGCAGGAGACCACCGGGTTGAGGCTGCAACCGGGTGTGAAACCCGGGTCTTCGAGGAGCTTGAACTTGTCGAGCGTGATCACCCACGCCGCCAGCAATCCGGCCGCCCCGGTCACCACCAGCATCCAGGCGAACGCCCGCCCGGCACCGACGGTCGCCGGGACGGGGTCGGTGGACTGGTCGTCGACCGTGGCTGTGGTCATCTCGCGGGTGTCCTCACTGCGGGCGTACGGAAGGGCGTACGGGAGGGTGTACGGGGCCGGTCGCGGCTCCGGCTTCGGCTCCGGTCATTCTGCCGCAGAGCGGCGGCCGTCCGCCGTTCGGTGGACATAAGCATGGGCCTGGGCACGGCCCGTACGGCCGTTTACGGACAGGGGCCCGGGTGCGCGGTACCGCGTGCGCCCCGGGCCCCTCCTCGTACCGCTCAGACCGTCTGGCGCAGCCGGTCCACGACCTCGGCCAGGGCGATGGCCTGCTGCTCGCCGGACTCCATGTCCTTGAGCTGGACGACACCTTCGGCGAGATCCCGCTCCCCGGCGACCAGGGTGTAGCGGGCGCCGCTGCGGTTGGCGTTCTTCATGGCGCCCTTGAGGCCCTTGGCCCCGTAGGCGAAGTCGGCGGAGACCCCGGCCCGGCGCAGCTCGTTGACGAGGCCGAAGAGCACCCGGCGGGCCTCCTCGCCGAGCGGGACCGCGTAGACGCTGGTGGCGGCGGGCAGGTCGAGGGTGATGCCCTCGGCCTCCAGCGCGAGCACCGTGCGGTCCACGCCGAGCGCCCAGCCGACGGACGGCAGCGCGGGGCCGCCGATCATCTCCGACAGCCCGTCGTAGCGGCCGCCGCCGCCCACCGCGGACTGGGAGCCCAGGCCGTCGTGGACGAACTCGAAGGTGGTGCGGGTGTAGTAGTCCAGCCCGCGGACGAGGCGCTCGTCGTCCTCGTAGACCACGCCCGCCGCGGTCAGCAGCGCGCGGACCTCCTCGTGGTACGCCGTGCAGGCGTCGCACAGGTAGTCGCGCAGCACCGGGGCGCCGGTCAGCTGCTTCTGGACCTCGGCCCGCTTGTCGTCGAGGACCCGCAGCGGGTTGATCTCGATCCGGCGGCGGGTGTCCTCGTCCAGGTCGAGGCCGCGCAGGAAGGACTGGAGGGCGTCCCGGTAGACCGGGCGGCACTCCTGGTCGCCCAGCGAGTTCAGCAGGATGCGGAACTGCCGCAGGCCCAGCGAGCGGTACGCCTGGTCGGCGAGGATGATCAGCTCGGCGTCGAGCGCCGGGTCCTCGGTGCCGATGGCCTCGGCGCCGACCTGCGAGAAGTGGCGGTAGCGGCCCTTCTGCGGGCGCTCGTAGCGGTAGTACGAGCCGGAGTACCAGAGCTTCACCGGCAGGTTGCCGGCCTTGTGGAGGTTGCCCTCCAGGGCCGCGCGGAGCACGGAGGCGGTGCCCTCGGGGCGCAGGGCGAGGCGGTCGCCGCCCTTGGTCTCGAAGGCGTACATCTCCTTGGTGACGATGTCGGTGGACTCGCCGACGCCGCGGGCGAACAGCTCGACGTTCTCGAAGCCGGGGGTCTCGATGTAGCCGTAGCCGGAGGCGCGCAGCGGGGCGGCGATGGCCTCGCGGACGGCGAGGTAGGCCGCGGAGTCGGGCGGCAGCAGGTCGTAGGTGCCCTTGGGGGCCTTGAAGGTGCTCACGGGTGGGTCTTTCCGTCACATTCCTCGTCGGGGAGTGCCGAGCGGGCCTCCCTGGCCGGTCGCCACCTCGCGGAGATACGGGTTGGCGGCGCGCTCACGGCCGATGGTCGTCTGGGGACCGTGTCCGGACAGCACCACGGTCGAGTCGTCGAGCGGCAGGCACACACGGGCCAGCGACGCGAGCATCTCGTCCATGTCACCGCCGGGCAGGTCGGTGCGTCCGATGGAGCCGGCGAAGAGCAGGTCGCCCGAGAAGAGCAGCGGCGGGATGTCCGCCGCTTCGGGCATCCCGAAGGTCACCGACCCCTTGGTATGGCCGGGGGCGTGCGCGACGGTGAGCTCCATGCCGGCCAGCTTCAGCGCGGCGCCGTCGGTCAGCTCGTGGACGTCGTCCGGTTCGCCGACCGTCAGCTCGCCCATGAGCGGCATGCCGATGGAGCGGCCGAGGGCCTTCTCCGGGTCGCTCATCATGTACCGGTCGGCGGGGTGGATCCACGCGGGCACGTCGTGGGCGCCGCAGACGGGGACGACGGAGGCCACATGGTCGATGTGGCCGTGGGTGAGGACGACGGCGACGGGCTTGAGCCGGTGCTTGGCGAGTGCTTCCTCGACGCCCTGGGCGGCCTGGTGGCCCGGGTCGATGATCACGCACTCCTCGCCCGCGGCGGGGGCGACCAGATAGCAGTTGGTCCCCCAGGCCCCGGCGGGGAAGCCGGCAATGAGCACGATGGCGTCCTCGGTGGTCGTCGGTTCCGGTCCCGGGCGGTGCCGGGGCGCGTCCGGTCTGGTAAGGACGCCGCGGGAGGAAAGCCTACCGGCGCCGCTCATCGCACAGCGAACCCATATACCGTACGGACACACCCGGCCAGGACGGGAACAGGTGACCGAGAAGGAGTGACCCGGTGGTCAGCAACGAGCAGCGGCGGCGGCAGCTCGCCAGGGAGAAGTACGAGCGGCAGCGGCAGCGCCGGGAGGCGGCCCGGCGCAAGGCCAAGCGCCGCAACGCGGTGATCGCCGCCGCGCTGGCCGTGGTGGTGGCCGCGGGGGCGACCGCGTACGCGGTGAGCGCGGTGGGCGGCGACGAGGACGACCGGGCCACCCAACCGCCGGCCGCCTCGGACAGCCCCGCGCCCAGCGAGTCGTCCTCGCCGGAGCCCGAGCTCGCGGTGGACACCAAGGCCGCGTACACCATGAAGCTGGCGACCAACCAGGGGGACATCTCCATCGCCATGGAGGCGGCGAAGACCCCGCGCACGGTGAACTCCTTCCAGCACCTCGCCGGGAAGAAGTTCTTCGACGGCTCGCCCTGCCACCGGCTCACCACCAAGGGCATCTTCGTGCTCCAGTGCGGCTCGCCGAAGGGCGCCCCGGACGGCGGCCCGGGCTACACCATCCCGGACGAGAACCTGGCCTCGCTGGGCAAGCCGGGCAAGGACGGCAAGGCGCTGTTCAAGGCCGGCACGGTGGCGATGGCCAACACCGGGCAGCCGGACTCCGGCGGCAGCCAGTTCTTCCTGGTGTACGAGGACACCAAGTTGCCGCCCGCGTACACCCCGTTCGGGACCATGGACGCGGCCGGGCTGAAGGCGGTGCGGAAGATCGCCGAGGGCGGGGCCGAGGGCACTACGGGGGACGGCGCGCCGAAGACGGCCGTCACCGTGGAGAAGGCGACCGTGAGCAAGGCGTGAACCGGGGCGGCCGGCCGCTGGTGAACCGGCGAATTCGGTCCGTCTCGGTGCGGACAGCCGGGCGGCCGGTCGCCTAGATTGGCGTTGTGCAGGGCGGGCCGTGCCCGCCCGAGGAAACTGTGGACGATGCCGGCGGGCGACCACCCGCGGCATCAGGTGGAGGAGGCGCTGTGAGCAGCGACCCGTGGGGCCGCGTCGACGAGACGGGCACCGTGTACGTGCGGACAGCCGACGGTGAGCAGGTCGTCGGATCGTGGCAGGCCGGTTCTCCCGAGGAGGCCCTGGCCTACTTCGAGCGCAAGTACGAGGGGCTGGTCGTGGAGATCGGCCTCCTGGAGAAGCGGGTGAAGACCACCGACCTGTCCGCGAAGGACGCGACGGTGGCGATCGACCACATCCGCACGCAGGTGGACGAGCACCACGCGGTGGGCGACCTGGACGCGCTGCGCAAGCGGCTGGACGCGCTGGTGGAGACGGTCGACAAGCGCCGTGAGGAGCGCAAGGTCGCCAAGGCGAAGCAGGCCGGTGAGGCCCGGGAGGCCAAGGAGAAGCTGGTCGCCGAGGCCGAGGAGCTGGCGGCCAGCGAGCAGTGGCGGTCGGCCGGTGAGCGGCTGCGGGCGCTGGTGGACACCTGGAAGGGGCTGCCCCGGCTGGACCGCAAGTCCGACGACGAGCTGTGGCACCGCTTCTCGCACGCCCGCTCGGCGTTCTCCAAGCGGCGCAAGGCGCACTTCGCCTCGCTGGACGCGCAGCGCGAGGAGGCCCGCAAGGCCAAGGAGAAGCTGGTCGCCGAGGCCGAGTCGCTGTCGGGTTCCACGGACTGGGCCGCCACCGCGGCCCGCTACCGGGAGCTGATGACCGACTGGAAGGCCGCGGGCCGCGCCCAGCGCGAGCACGAGGACGATCTGTGGAACCGCTTCCGCGGCGCCCAGGACGTCTTCTTCGCGGCCCGTGGCGAGGTCTTCGCCGAGCGGGACGCGGAGCAGTCGGAGAACCTCAAGCTCAAGGAGGAGCTGGCGACCGAGGCCGAGCGGCTGGTGCCGGTGACGGACCTGAAGGCGGCCCGGGCCGCGTTCCGGGCGGTCAACGAGCGCTGGGAGGCCGTCGGCCATGTCCCGCGGGACGCCCGGCCGAAGGTCGAGGGCCGGATGCAGGCGGTGGAGCGGGCGCTCCAGGAGGCCGAGGAGGCCGAGTGGCGCCGCACCAACCCGGAGGCCCGGGCCCGCGCGGCGGGTCTGACCGGTCAGCTCCAGGACGCGGTGGACAAGCTGCAGAAGCAGATCGACGCGGCCCGGGCGGCGGGCAACGACGCCAAGGCCGACAAGCTGGCCCGTGAGCTGGAGGGCCGGCAGGCGCTGCTGGACCAGGCGCTCAAGGGGCTCCAGGAGTTCGGCGGCTGATCTCCCCCCGTCCGCGTACGGCGAAGGGGCCTCCCGTGGTCGGGAGGCCCCTTCCGTATGCCGGGAGGGCTACGGGCGCCGGGCCGAGGTCACGCGTACCGGGCGGGCTACGGGCGCCGGGCCGAGGTGACCCGGTAGACGTCGTAGACGCCCTCCACCCCGCGTACCGCCTTCAGGACGTGGCCCAGGTGCTTGGGGTCGCCCATCTCGAAGGTGAAGCGGGAGGTGGCGACCCGGTCGCGGGAGGTCTGCACGGCCGCCGACAGGATGTTGACATGCTGGTCGGACAGGACCCGGGTGACGTCGGAGAGCAGCCGGGAGCGGTCCAGCGCCTCGACCTGGATGGCGACCAGGAAGACCGAGGACTGGGTGGGCGCCCACTCGACGTCCAGCATCCGCTCGGGCTGCTGGGAGAGCGAGTCGACGTTGACGCAGTCGGCCCGGTGGACCGAGACGCCGCTGCCGCGGGTGACGAAGCCGATGATCGGGTCGCCGGGCACCGGGGTGCAGCAGCGGGCCAGTTTGACCCAGACGTCCTCGACACCCTTGACGACCACGCCCGGGTCGCCCTTGGCGCGCCGCTTGGAGCGGCCGCGGGAGGGCGGCGCGGACTCGGCGATGTCCTCGCTGGCGGCCTCCTCGCCGCCGAGCGCCTGCACCAGCTTCTGCACCACGCTCTGCGCGGTGACATGGCCCTCGCCGATCGCCGCGTAGAGCGAGGAGATGTCGGGGTAGCGCATCTCGTGGGCGAGGGTGACCAGGGAGTCGCCGGTGAGGATCCGCTGGATGGGCAGGTTCTGTTTGCGCATGGCGCGGGCGATGGCGTCCTTGCCGTGCTCGATCGCCTCGTCCCGGCGCTCCTTGGAGAACCAGGCGCGGATCTTGTTGCGGGCCCGCGGCGACTTGACGAAGCCGAGCCAGTCCCGGGAGGGGCCGGCGCCGACCGCCTTGGAGGTGAAGACCTCCACCAGGTCGCCGTTGTCCAGGGTGGACTCCAGCGGGACCAGCCGGCCGTTGACCCGGGCCCCTATGGTGCGGTGGCCGACCTCGGTGTGCACCGCGTAGGCGAAGTCGACGGGGGTGGCGCCGGCGGGCAGCGCTATCACGTCGCCCTTGGGGGTGAAGACGAAGACCTCGTTGCGGGAGAGGTCGAAGCGCAGCGACTCCAGGAACTCGCCCGGGTCCTCGGTCTCCTTCTGCCAGTCCAGCAGCTGGCGCAGCCACGCCATGTCGTTGACGTGGTCGTCCTTGCCGCCGGCCCGGCGGGGCACGTCGGTGCGGACCTTGGAGGCGCCGGCCACGGCCTCCTGCTTGTACTTCCAGTGCGCGGCGATGCCGTACTCGGCGCGGCGGTGCATGTCGAAGGTGCGGATCTGGAGCTCGACGGGCTTGCCGTTGGGGCCGATCACCGTGGTGTGCAGCGACTGGTACATGTTGAACTTGGGCATCGCGATGTAGTCCTTGAACCGGCCGGGGACCGGGTTCCATCGCGCGTGGACGGTGCCGAGGGCGGCGTAGCAGTCGCGGACCGTGTCCACCAGCACCCGGATGCCGACCAGGTCGTAGATCTCCGCGAAGTCCCGCCCGCGGACGATCATCTTCTGGTAGACGCTGTAGTAGTGCTTGGGGCGGCCGGTGACGGTGGCCTTGATCCGGGCGGAGCGCAGATCGGACTGGACCTCGTCGGTCACTATGGCCAGGTACTCGTCCCGCTTGGGGGCGCGCTCGGCGACGAGCCTGACGATCTCGTCGTACATCTTGGGGTAGAGGATCGCGAAGGCGAGGTCCTCCAGCTCCCACTTGATGGTGTTCATGCCCAGCCGGTGCGCCAGCGGGGCGTAGATCTCCAGCGTCTCGCGGGCCTTCTTCTCCTGCTTCTCCCGCTTGAGGTAGCGCATGGTGCGCATGTTGTGCAGCCGGTCGGCGAGCTTGATGACCAGGACCCGGGGGTCCTTGGCCATGGCGACGACCATCTTGCGGACGGTCTCGGCCTGCGCGGCCTCGCCGAACTTGACCTTGTCCAGCTTGGTGACGCCGTCGACCAGCAGGGCGACCTGGTCGCCGAAGTCCTTGCGGAGGGTGTCGAGCCCGTACTCGGTGTCCTCGACGGTGTCGTGCAGCAGCCCGGCCATCAGGGTCGCCGGGTCCATGCCCAGCTCGGCGAGGATGGTGGTGACGGCCAGCGGGTGGGTGATGTACGGGTCGCCGCTCTTGCGCTTCTGGCCCCGGTGCCAGCGCTCGGCGACCTGGTAGGCGCTCTCGATCTGGCGCAGGACCGAGGTCTCGGTCTTGGGGTCGTTGCCCCGGACGATGCGCAGCAGCGGTTCCAGGACCGGGTTGTACGGGGAGGAGCGCTGGACGCCGAGCCGGGCGAGGCGGGCCCGCACGCGATTGGAGGAGCCGCCGCTGCGACCGGGGGCGGGCGGCGTGGGCTTGGGCGTCGAGACGGGGGCGGGCCCCGCCGAGTGGCGCACCGACTCCGAGAGGCGGTCGGCCGCCTTGTTCGGGGACGTGGCGGGGGGCGCCGCGGCCTTCTCGGCGTGCTGGTCGGGCTTCGCGGCGGAGAGTGGCTGGGCCTCGTCTGGCAAGAGCGCTCCTCGTGCGGGGTCCGGGTCCCCCGGTCAGGCCCGGAATCCCATGGTACTGACCTCGGGCGGCCTCCTCGCCCCGGGACCTCGGGGCCGGGGCAAGGCCGCCTTTTCGGCCAATGTCCTGGCCGGACAACGCCACGGCGGGCGTCCGTTGTTCCGGACGCCCGCCGTGTGTGCGCTGACGCGGAGGCTCAGAGGGTGATCAGGGCCTGGAGCGGGGCGCCGCCGAGGGCGGGCTCCAGCCGGGCTCGGCCGCCGAGGAAGCCGAGCTCCATCAGCACCGCGACCCCCGCGACCTCGGCGCCGGCCCGGCGGACCAGCGCCAGGGACGCCTCGGCGGTGCCGCCGGTGGCCAGTACGTCGTCGATGACCAGGACCCGGTCGCCGGGGGCCAGGTCCTCGGCGTGCACCTCGATCTCCGCGGTGCCGTACTCCAGCTCGTACCCCTGCTTCAGGGTGGCGCCGGGCAGCTTGCCGGCCTTGCGGACCGGGATGAAGCCCAGCTTGGCGGAGACGGCGACCGGGGCGGCGAGGATGAACCCGCGCGCCTCCAGGCCGACGATCTTGGTGGCGCCGTACCGGACCGCCAGCTCGGCCAGCTCGGCGGTGAGCGCGGCGAACGCCTCCGGGTCGGCCAGCAGGGGCGTGATGTCCTTGAAGACCACGCCCTCGACGGGGTAGTCGGGGACGTCGCGGATGCGGCTGAGCAGCAGCTCGGCGGTGCTCGCGCTCATCGGCGCTTGCCCCGGCCGCGGGCGGGCTGGCGGCGCGGTCCGACGACCGCTCCGGCCGGGGCCGCGTCCTCCGGCTCGTCCTCGGGGCCGTGGCCCTCGTCGTCCACCGCGGTCTCCTCGCCGCTCTCGCCCTTGGCGGCCGCCTGGGCGCGCTTGGCGAGGACCCGCTTGCGCAGGGCCTTCATCTGCGGCTCGCGCTCCTTGAGGTCGGCGACCAGCGGGGTGGCGATGAAGATCGAGGAGTACGCACCGGCGGCGAGGCCGACGAAGAGCGACAGCGAGATGTCGTTGAGCATGCCGGCGCCCAGGACACCGCCGCCGATGAACAGCAGGCCCGCCACCGGCAGCAGCGCCACCACGGTGGTGTTGATGGAGCGGACCAGGGTGCCGTTGATGGAGCGGTTGGCGACCTCGCTGTAGGTCCACCGGGTCTGCTTGGTGATGCCCCGCGAGCTCTCCTTGAGGCTGTCGAAGACCACGACCGTGTCGTAGAGCGAGTAGCCGAGGATGGTGAGCAGGCCGATCACCGTACCGGGGGTGACCTCGAAGCCCACCAGGGCGTAGATGCCGACGGTGATGGTGATGTCGTGGATGAGGGCGACCAGCGCGGCCAGCGCCATCCGCCACTCGAAGGCGATGGCCAGGTAGACCACCACCAGCACCATGAAGATGCCGAGGCCCATCCACGCCTTGTTGGCGATCTGCTCGCCCCAGCTGGGGCCGACGATGTCGGCGTTGAGGTCGCCCGCGGGGACCTTCAGCTCCTGGGCCAGCTCACCGGTGATGCGGTCGGCCTCGCCGGTGCCGACGTCGGAGATCTGGATGCGCAGACCGCCGGTGCCCAGCTCCTGCACGATCGGCAGATGGCCGGAGACGTCCTCGGCGACCTCGCGGGCCTGCTCGGCGGAGACCGAGGTCTTGGGCGTGGTGACGACCAGGCCGCCCTTGAACTCGATGCCCATGTTGAGGCCCTGCACCACCAGGCCGAGGATGGCCGTGATGGTGATCAGGATGGAGACGCCGTACCAGAGCTTCCGCTTGCCGACGAAGTCGTAGCCGACCTCGCCGCGGTACAGGCGGGCGCCGATGCTGCCGAGCCGTGACATCTCACGCCTCCTTCGGGTCGGTGGGGGCGGAGGTGCGGCGCGCGCGGCGCAGCGGGGGCTTGGCACCCAGGCGCTTGGGGTCGAGACCCGACCAGGGGTGTCCGCCGCCGAAGAACTTCGTCCGGGCCAGCAGCGACATCAGCGGCTTGGTGAAGAGGAACACCACGACGACGTCGAGCAGGGTGGTCAGGCCCAGGGTGAAGGCGAAGCCCTGCACCTTGCCGACGGTGACGATGAACAGCACAGCGGCGGCCAGGAACGACACGAAGTCGGAGACCAGGATGGTGCGGCGGGCGCGCGGCCAGCCGCGTTCCACGGCGGGGCGCAGGGTGCGGCCCTCGCGGATCTCGTCGCGGACCCGTTCGAAGTAGACGATGAACGAGTCGGCGGTGATGCCGATGGCCACGATGGCGCCGCAGACGGCGGGCAGGTTGAGCGCGAAGCCGATGGCCGGGCCGAGCAGCGCCATCAGCGAGTAGGTGAGCACCGCGGAGACACCGAGGCTGGCGATCGCGATGAGCGACAGGCCCCGGTAGTAGACCACCAGGTAGACGATGACCAGCGCCAGGCCGATGGCACCGGCGATCAGGCCGGCCTTCAGCTGCTCGCCGCCGAGGGCGGCGGTGACGGTGGTGGTGCTCTCCTGCTCGAAGGAGAGCGGCAGGGCGCCGTAGGACAGGATGTTCGCCAGTTCGGTGGCGGACTCCTGGTTGAAGCTGCCGGAGATCTCGGCGCTGCCGCCGGCGATGGCGCTGCTGACCGAGGGCGCGGAGACGACCTGGCCGTCCAGGGTGATCGCGAACTGGTTCTGCGGCTGCTGCTGGGAGGCGAGCTTGCCGGTGGTGGCGGCGAACTTCTTGGCTCCGCCGTCGGTGAAGCCGAGCTGGACGATCCACATGCCGCGCTGCGGGTCGAGGGTGCCCTTGGCCTCGTCGACGTCGGTGCCGGCCACCTCGGCCGGGCCGAGGATGTACTTGGCGTCGCCCTCGGTGGAGCAGGCCAGCGTCGGCTTGGACGGCTCGGAGTTGACCGCCGGGTTGGCGATCTTCTTGGTCTTGGGGTCGCGCGCGCAGTCCAGCTTGGCGAACTGGTCGCCGAGCTGCTGGAGGGCGGCGTCGCCGGTGCCGCTGGGCTGCGGGTTGGGCGTCGGGGCTCCACTGGGGGCGGGCGGGGTCGGGCTGGGCGTCGGCGCCTTCAGCGCGCCGGCGGCGGCCCGGCCCTGGGTGGTGGCACTGGGCTTCGGCGAGGGGGAGCCTTCGCCGGCCGAGGGCTGGCCGCTGGGCTTGGTGCTCGGCTTTCCGCTGGGCTTCCCGCTCGGCTCACCGCTCGCGGACGGCTCGGGCATCGGCTGACTGCCGGCGGCCGCGAGCACAGGCCGGAAGTACAGCTGGGCGGTGGTGCCGACCTGCTTCTTCGCCTTCTCCGAGTCCGTGGCACGGGGGATGTTGACGATGATGTGCCGGTCGCCCTGCTGCTGGACCTCGGCCTCCGACACGCCCAGACCGTTGACGCGACGCTCGATGATGTCGATCGCGGTCTGCATGTTGGCGTTGTTGATGGCGTTCGGCTTGCCGGGCTGGTTCTCCGCCCGCAGCGTGATGCTCGTACCGCCGGCCAGGTCGATGCCCAGGCGCGGGGTGGTGTGCCCCGACCAGAACATGCCGCCGACCAGGCCCACCATGGCGATCAGGATCAGGGCCAGGGTGCGCCCCGGCTTGCCCTGCCCCCCCGTCGCCGGCCTGCGGCCCTTCTTGGCTGCTGCCACCTTCTCGTTTCTCCCTGTCCAACCGCCGCGCGCCGGTCAGGCGCCGTGGCGGCCACGAATGGTGTGGGGGTGCCCCCGCGGGTGTCGGCACGGCACGGACCGCGTACGCCGCTGCGGCGCCGCGGTCCGTGCCCGCGCCCTACTTGGCGTCGGTGTCGCCGTCGCGCTTGTCGGTCTTGTCGGTGGCGGCGGGGGTCTCGTCCCCGGCCGCGTCCTTCTTGCCGAGGTCGATCGCCGCGTCCTTCTTGCCCAGGTCGACCCGGTCGGCGTCGGCGTCCTCGTCGGCGGCGGTCAACGTGCTGGCGTCGTCCGGCACGACGGGGGTGTCGCTCGCCTCACCGTCACCGTGGACGATGCGGTTGTACTCGTCGTCCTCCAGGACGGCGCCGATGGCGTTCTTGGCGTAGATGGCGTGCACGCCGGGCGCCACCTCCAGGTGGACGGTGTCGTCACCGACCTCCTTGACGGTGGCGTACATCCCCCCGATGGTCCGCACCCCGCTGCCGGGCTGCATCTGGTTGCGCATCTGCACCGCCTGCTGCTGCTTCTTCTTGGCGGAGCGCGTCATCAGGAACATGGCCCCGATGAGGACGACGAACGGGAGGAGAGTCATGAGGCCCACGGGACAACAAATCCTTCGCACGGTCGCGGTCGCCCGCGGCCTGGTCTTCGGGGGGTGGGTACGCCGGTCCTGGAGAGGTCGGCATCGGCGGAGTCTAGGCGAGTCCGCATCACTGGAACAACGCCCAGCATGGCACCGCGGTTCCTGGTCGTGCGAGTCTCCCCGCCGTCACGACCCGCCCGCGCCGCCCCCCGCCCCCCTGCTCCAGAGGTTCCCGCCCCGGTCAGCCCGGAGGGAGCCCTTCCGCTCGGGGCTCACCCTCACGGCCCGAAGAGCCCCTGCTGACCGCCCGGAGCTGCCTGCGGCGGTACGAGGCCGAGGTGCGCCCAGGCCGCGGGGGTGGCCACCCGGCCGCGCGGTGTACGGGCCAGCAGGCCTTCCCGTACGAGGAAGGGCTCGGCCACCTCCTCGACGGTCTCCCGCTCCTCCCCCACCGCCACGGCCAGCGTGGACAGCCCCACCGGGCCGCCGCCGAAGAGCTTCAACAGCGCCGAGAGCACCGCCCGGTCCAGCCGGTCCAGGCCCCGGTCGTCCACCTCGTACACCTTGAGCGCGGTGCCCGCGATCTCCTGGGTGATCAGGCCGTCCGCCTTGACCTGGGCGTAGTCCCGGACCCGGCGCAGCAGCCGGTTGGCGATCCGGGGGGTGCCCCGGGAGCGCCCGGCGATCTCGGCGGCGCCCGCGGTGTCGATCGGCACGTCCAACAGCTGGGCGGAGCGGTGGATCACCCGCTCCAGCTCGGCCGGCCCGTAGAACTCCATATGCGCGGTGAAGCCGAAGCGGTCGCGCAGCGGCGGCGGCAGCAGTCCGGCCCGGGTGGTGGCGCCGACCAGGGTGAACGGTGGCAGCTCCAACGGGATGGCGGTGGCGCCGGGGCCCTTGCCGACGACCACGTCCACCCGGAAGTCCTCCATCGCCATGTAGAGCATCTCCTCGGCGGGCCGGGACATCCGGTGGATCTCGTCGAGGAAGAGCACCTCGCCCTCCTGGAGCGAGGAGAGGATCGCGGCCAGGTCGCCGGCGTGCTGGATGGCGGGGCCGGAGGTGATCCGGATCGGGGCGCCCATCTCGGCGGCGATGATCATCGACAGGGTGGTCTTGCCGAGCCCGGGCGCGCCGGAGAGCAGGACGTGGTCGGCGGTGGCGCCACGGGCCAGCGCGGCCTTCAGCACCAGGTCGAGCTGTTCGCGCACCCGCTCCTGGCCGACGAACTCGGCCAGCGACTTGGGGCGCAGGGCCGCCTCGACGGCCTGGTCCTCGCCGTCGGCGGAGGCCCCGACCAGCCGGTCGGCGGCCTGGTCGGCTTGTGCGGTGTCGTCGTCCCAGTTCACGGTGTGCGTCAGCCTCGCGGTTCGGCGGATTGCGGTACGGGGGTGGGGCCGGTCCGTCGGTGTACGGACGCGGGGCCCCGGGTCAGCGGGTGCGGTTCAGGCCCTGCAGGGCGGCCTTGAGCAGCTGCCCGATCTGCGGGTCGCCACCCGCTGCCTCGGCCTGCGGGGCGACGGCCTCCACCGCCTCCTCGGCCTCCCGGGTGGCGTACCCGAGGCCGACCAGGGCGGTGTGCAGCTGGTCCCGCCAGGAGGCGGGCCCGGCCGCGATCGGGGCGCCCCTGCCGGTGCCCAGCGGCGCCCCGAGCCGGTCCTTCAGCTCAAGCAGCAGCTTCTGGGCGCCCTTCTTGCCGATGCCGGGCACGGCGGTCAGCGCCTTCTCGTCCCCGGTGGCCACCGCCCGGCGCAGCGCGTCCGGGCGGTGCACCGCCAGCATCGCCTGGGCCAGCCGGGGGCCGACGCCGCTGGCGGTCTGGAGCAGCTCGAAGACCTGCCGCTCGTCGTCGTCGGCGAAGCCGTACAGGGTCAGCGAGTCCTCCCGGACCACCAGCGAGGTGGCGAGCCGGGCCTCCTGGCCGATCCGCAGCGTGGAGAGGGTGTCCGGGGTGCACTGCACGGCCATCCCGACCCCGCCGACCTCGATGACGGCGGTGGTCGGGGCGAGGGCCGCGACCGGCCCGGTGACGAAGGCGATCATGTTCAACGGCCCTTCCCGGCTCGTTGGGCGGCGACTTGGGCGGCGACCGCCTGCTGGAGGCGGTTGGTGGCGGGGGCCCGCCAGATATGGCAGATGGCGAGCGCCAGGGCGTCCGCGGCGTCGGCCGGCTTGGGCGGGGCGTCCAGCCGGAGCAGCCGGGTGACCATGGCCCCCACCTGCGCCTTGTCCGCCCGTCCCGACCCCGTCACCGCGGCCTTCACCTCGCTGGGGGTGTGCAGCACCACCGGCAGCCCCCGGCGGGCCGCGCAGAGCATGGCGACCGCGCTGGCCTGGGCGGTGCCCATCACCGTACGCACATTGTGCTGGCTGAAGACCCGCTCCACGGCGACCACGTCCGGGCGGTGGGCGTCCAGCCACTCCTCCACGCCCCGCTCGACCGCGACCAGCCGCACCGCGGTGTCCGCGTCGGCCGGGGTGCGCACCACGCCGACCCCGCGCATGGCCAGCGGCCTGCCCGCCACACCCTCCACGACGCCGACCCCGAGCCGGGTCAGCCCCGGGTCCACCCCGAGCACGCGCACAGCCCCCGCCCCCTCCCTCTCCCGCCATCCGTACATCTGTTTGTCGCAGGCTATCGGCCACCACCGACAACACCGCGCAGCAACGCCAAGGGCCGGCGGGCACGACCGTCTCCGGTGTGCCCGCCGGCCCATGGCGCGACAGGGAAATCAGGCGTCGACCTTCTCCATGACCTCGTCCGAGACGTCGAAGTTGGCGAAGACGTTCTGCACGTCGTCGCTGTCCTCCAGCGCGTCGATCAGCTTGAAGATCTTGCGCGCGCCCTCCTCGTCCAGCTCGACCTGCATGGTCGGGACGAAGTTGGCGTCGGCCGAGTCGTAGTCGATCCCGGCGTCCACCAGGGCGGTGCGGACCGCGACCAGGTCGGTGGCCTCGCTCAGCACCTCGAAGCTCTCACCGAGGTCGTTCACTTCCTCGGCACCGGCGTCCAGCACCGCGGCCAGCACATCGTCCTCGCCCAGCTCGCCCTTGGGGACGATGACGACGCCCTTGCGGTGGAACAGGTACGACACCGAGCCCGGGTCGGCCATCGAACCGCCGTTGCGGGTCATGGCCACCCGTACGTCGGAGGCGGCGCGGTTGCGGTTGTCGGTGAGGCACTCGATGAGCACCGCGACGCCGTTGGGGCCGTAGCCCTCGTACATGATCGTCTCGTAGTCGACGCCGCCGCCTTCGAGACCGCCGCCGCGCTTGACCGCGGAGTCGATGTTCTTGTTGGGCACCGACTGCTTCTTGGCCTTCTGGATGGCGTCGAAGAGTGTCGGGTTGCCCTCGGGGTCGGCACCGCCGGTCCGGGCCGCGACCTCGATGTTCTTGATGAGCTTCGCGAAGAGCTTGCCGCGCTTGGCGTCGATCACGGCCTTCTTGTGCTTCGTCGTAGCCCATTTAGAGTGGCCGGACATCTGCCTGTCTCCTTCGCGTAACCCTGCACTGAACGAACCTGGATCCTACCGGGGTCGCGTCACCCCGCCGTGCGCACCATCTCGGTGAACAGGGCGTGCACCCGGTGGTCCCCGGTCAGCTCGGGGTGGAAGGAGGTGGCCAGCGCGTTGCCCTGGCGCACCGCGACGATATGACCGCCGTGCTCGGCGAGCACCTCGACCTGGGCGCCCACGGACTCCACCCACGGCGCGCGGATGAAGACCCCCTCCACCGCCCCGCCCCGGACCCCGGCGACTTCGACGGCCGCCTCGAAGGACTCGTTCTGCCGCCCGAAGGCGTTCCGCCGCACGATCATGTCGATGCCGCCGAAGGTCTCCTGCCCGGACCGCGGGTCGAGGATCTTCTCCGCCAGCATGATCATCCCGGCGCAGGTCCCGTACACCGGCATCCCGGCCGCGATCCGCTCACGCAGCGGCCCGGCCATGCCGAACAGGTTCGCCAGCTTGGAGATGGTGGTGGACTCACCGCCCGGCAGTACCAGGCCGTCCACCTCGGCCAGCTCCTCCGGCCGCCGGACCGGCCTGGCCACGGCGTCCGCCACGGCCAGGGCGGTCAGGTGCTCGCGGACGTCGCCCTGGAGCGCCAGGACGCCGATCACCGGAGAGGTCATCACCAGCCCCGGTTGGCGTAGCGCTCGGCCTCGGGCAGGGTGTCGCAGTTGATGCCGACCATGGCCTCGCCCAGGTTCCGGGAGGCGTCCGCGATGATCTTCGGGTCGTCGTAGAAGGTGGTCGCCTTGACGATGGCGGCGGCGCGCTTGGCCGGGTCGCCGGACTTGAAGATGCCCGAGCCCACGAAGACGCCCTCGGCGCCCAGCTGACGCATCAGCGCGGCGTCGGCCGGGGTGGCCACGCCACCGGCGGAGAACAGCACCACCGGCAGCTTGCCCAGCTCGGCGGTCTCCTTGACCAGCTCGTACGGGGCGCGCAGGTCCTTCGCCGCGGCGTACAGCTCGTTGTTGTCGAAGCCGCGCAGCTTGGCGATCTCGTTCTTGATCTGGCGCAGGTGGCGCACCGCCTCCACCACATTGCCGGTGCCGGCCTCGCCCTTGGAGCGGATCATCGCCGCGCCCTCGGCGATCCGGCGCAGGGCCTCGCCCAGGTTGGTGGCGCCGCACACGAACGGGGTGGTGAACGCGAACTTGTCCGAGTGGTTCACCTCGTCGGCGGGGGTCAGCACCTCGGACTCATCGATGTAGTCCACGCCCAGCGACTGGAGCACCTGCGCCTCGACGAAGTGCCCGATCCGCGACTTGGCCATGACCGGAATGGAGACGGCCTCGATGATGCCCTCGATCATGTCCGGGTCGGACATCCGGGCCACCCCGCCGTCCTTGCGGATGTCGGCCGGCACCCGCTCCAGCGCCATGACGGCGACGGCGCCCGCGTCCTCGGCGATCTTGGCCTGCTCCGGCGTGACGACGTCCATGATCACGCCGCCCTTGAGCTGCTCGGCCATCCCGCGCTTGACGCGCGCGGTGCCGGTCTCGGGGGACTGCGGGGTGGTGGTGCTGGACACGGATGGACCTCACTCGGGAAGAACGGGGTGTACGACTCCCCCGAGGAAACCGGGGCCACGGGGGGCCGGGCAAGGGCCAATGTCTACCCGGTGGCTCGTTTTCCGGGCCGCGCGGCCCGCGTGGCGCGGGGCCGGACCGGGGCTCGTCGTGGACGTGGGCGCCGGGGCGCCCCACGGGGCGCGGGTCCCGGATGGACTCGTCGTGGACGTGGACGCCGGGGCGCCCCACGGGGCGCGGGTCCCGGATGGACTCGTCGTGGGCGTGGACGCCCCACGGGGCGCGGCCCCGGACCAGGCTCGTCGCGGGGCGCCCGTGCGCCCCCCACCTACCCCCGATCGGCCAGGGCCACCGGTGGCTCGTCGTCCATCTCGAACGCCAGCGGGAACGGGGCGTGCCCCGCCAGCCGGAACCAGCGCACCGTACGGTGCCGCCGCAGCGCCCTCGCCGCGCGCACCGCGTCGTTGTGGAACCGCCGGGCCATCGGCACCCGCCGCACCGCCGCCGCGAGCTCCCCGGCGGCCTCCTCACCGCCCGGTGCCTCCCGGACCTCCTCCACCTGCTCGGTCTCCCCGAACACCGCGCGCAGCGCCTGGCTCAGCTCACTTTCGGCCACCTCGCGCTGCTCCTCCTCCGCCTGCCGGGCCGCGTGCGCCGCCTCGTACAGCACGATCGAGGCCGCCGGGTCGAGCACCCCGCTCGTCGCCAGCTCCTGCGCCACCGACGCGCGGCGCACCAACTGCGCGTCCAACGCGGCGCGCGCCGCGTCGATCCGGGCATGCAACCGGTCCAGCCGCCCGGCGGTCCAGCTCAGATACAGCCCGATCGCGAACAGGCCCACGGCCACGTAAATAAGGGTCTCGATCACCCCCGAAGGCTATCGGGCGCGCCTACGGGCCCTCCCACACCGACCGGTCATGCGCGAACAGCACCCGTCGCGCGCCCAGCTCAGCGAACCGATCCAGCCACCCCGGCCAGGGCCCGCCGGCTCCTCCGGCCCGCCGCGACATCTCCGCCGCCGCGAACTCCGAGGCCGTGTCGAACGCCTGCCCCGCCAGCACCGTGGCCCCCTCCACCCCCTCCACCACCAGCGACTGGTGCCCCTCCGTATGCCCCGGCGTCGGCACCACCCGCACCCCGGGCCACACCTCCGCCTCCCCCTCCAGCTCCTCGTACCGCACCCCCGGGGCCTCGATCAGCTCCCCCAGCGTGTAGTCCACCACCGCCCGCGCCGCCAGCAGCTCCTTCCGCTGCGCCAGCACCGGGACGCCCAGGAACAACGGATTACCCCCGCAGTGGTCGAAGTGCAGATGGCAGTTGACCACCACGTCCACCTCCCCCCGCCGCGCCCCCACGTCCGCGAGCGCGACGTCCAACTCCCTCCTGGTCGGCCGGTAGTGCGCATCCGTCTCCGGGTCGGCCCCCATCCCCGTGTCGAACAGCAACGTCCCTCCCGGGTGCCGCACCAGATACCCCAGCAACGCCTCGGCCCGCGCATGAGGCAGCCCCGCCTCCTCAGCAGGCCGCAGGAAGTGCCCGTAGTCCAGCCGGTGAACGGTGGTCGTCATGCCCCCACGCTAACGAACCGCCCCTGTGGGCCTGAGGGTTGCGCCCGGTGGTCCCGCTGACGCGGTGGGGTCTGTTCCGGTTGCGGTTCGGTGGCCTCTCGCAGGTCCGGCGGTCGGGTCTGCGGTCCGGTGGGTGGGGGCGTGGGCACTCCGGGCTCACGTGCTCGCCGCTCGCGCGCACCGTTCGACGCTCAAGCGACCGCCACATTACGCTCGGCGGTCCCCCAAGGACTTCGTCCAGGGGGTGCCCCCAGCGCGCGCGACCCTGCGTACCCCCACCCGACCGGCGGCCGACTGACCCGTTTCGCCGTGGCTGATGACCACATCCCGGGCCAAGGGCCCGAATCAGTCGGACGCCACCGCCCGGCGGGTGACACGGCCACACCGGGCCCCTGCCTTGTACCGTCCGCCAGGGCCGTGTCCCCGCATACGGGTCCTGCCGCCACTCGCACGTACCCACCCGACTGGTGGGGTGGCTGACCCCTTCTCGGCGGCTGACGATCCCCGGGCCGAGGGCCCGCACCCGGTCGGACGCTAACTGCCCGGCGGTAGATACGGCCCACCGGGCCCAGGGCCCGTACGACCGGGTGCAAACTTTCCGGCCCCGACCCCGTACCGCCGCCCGGGGCTGTGTGCCCTGACGCACGAGTCCCACCGAGACGATGGCCCGCACCATCTCGTCCGGACCCGCCCGACCAGTGGGGCGACTGCCTCCTTCGCGGTGGCTGACGATCCCCGGGCCGAGGGCCCGCATGGGTCGGACGCCACCGCCCGGCGGGATATACGGCCCCCCGGCCCGTACAACCGGCTGCGGCCCCTTTCCGGCCTGGGGCCCGTACCGCAGCCTGCCGCCCGGCTGTTTC
This sequence comes from Streptomyces sp. NPDC046887, assembly GCF_040644755.1. Classification (NCBI taxonomy): domain Bacteria; kingdom Bacillati; phylum Actinomycetota; class Actinomycetes; order Kitasatosporales; family Streptomycetaceae; genus Streptomyces; species Streptomyces sp. NPDC046887. The sequence goes on along the minus strand of NZ_JBEYXH010000039.1, from coordinate 37,376 downwards.
CCGGCCATCGGCCGGGGTCGTGTCACCGGGGGTGCACTCGCCCTCCGGACGTTGGGTGGGGTATGCAGGGTCGCGCGCGGTGGGGGCACCCCCTGGACGAAGTCCTTGGGGGACCGACGAGCGTAATGAGGCGGTGCGTGTGACGTCTGACGGTGAGCGCGAGCGGCGAGCACGTGAGCCCGGAGTGCCCCGCCCCCCACCCACCGGGCAGAGTGCACACCCACCGAACCGGCCAACCGCCACCGGACGGATCCGAAGCAGACGCAGACGCGTCAGCGAGGCCACCGGCCGACGGCCGAACACCCGCAAGCACGGCTAAGGCCGTGCAAGCCACCGCCCCCGCAGACCCAGACGCTCGTCCGCGTCCACCGCCGCCGCTCCCGCCGTGACCGTCTCGTACACCGCCAGAATGTCCGCGCCGACCGTGGACCAGTCGAAGCGCCGCACATGCGCGCTGCCCCGGTCGCGGAGTTCGGCGCGGCGGAGCGGGTCGCCGAGGAGGTTGATCGCGGCCTTGGCCAGCGCCTCGGCGTCCTCGTTGGCGAAGAGCTCGCCCGCCGCGCCCTGGTCCAGGACCTGGGCGAAGGCGTCCAGGTCGGCGGCGAGGACCGGGGCGCCCGCGGACATGGCCTCGACCAGAATGATGCCGAAGCTCTCACCGCCGGTGTTGGGGGCCACGTACACGTCCACGCTGCGCAGCAGCCGCGCCTTGTCCTCGTCGCTGACCATGCCCAGGAACTCGACCCGGGAGCGCATCTCGGCGGGGAGGGAGGCGACGGCCTCCTCCTCGTCGCCGCGGCCCGCGACCAGGAGGCGGGTGTCGGGGCAGGCGGCGAGGATGTGGGGGAAGGCCCTCATCAGGACGGGCAGCCCCTTGCGGGGTTCGTCGATGCGGCCGATGAAGCCGAGGGTGCCGCCCTGCCACTCGGGGCGCGGCTCGGCCTTGGCGAAGAAGTCGACGTCGACCCCGTTGGGGATGACGACGGCGTCGCCGCCCAGGTGCTCCACCAGGGTGCGCCGGGCGTACTCGCTGACCGCGATCCGGGCGCTGATCTTCTCCAGCGCGGGCTGGAGGATCGGGTACGCGGCGATCATGGCGCGGGAGCGCGGGTTGGAGGTATGGAAGGTGGCCACGATCGGGCCGCGCGCGGCCCAGCAGGAGAGCAGCCCCAGGGAGGGCGAGGCGGGCTCGTGGATGTGGATGACGTCGAAGGTGCCCTCGTGCAGCCAGCGGCGCACCCTCGCGGCGGAGAGGAAGCCGAAGTTGAGGCGGGCGACCGAGCCGTTGTAGGGGACGGGGACGGCGCGGCCGGCCGAGACGACGTAGGGCGGGAGGGGGGTGTCGTCGTCGGCGGGGGCCAGGACGGAGACGGAGTGGCCCAGGCGGATCAGGTGGTCGGCGAGGTCGCGGATGTGGAACTGCACCCCGCCGGGGACGTCCCAGGAGTAGGGGCAGACGATGCCGATTCTCACAGCGCCACCCGGGCGGGGTCGAGGTCGGCGAGCCAGAGGCGCTGGAGCATGTGCCAGTCCTCAGGATGCTCGGCGATGCCCTCGGCGAAGGCGTCGGCGAGGGACTGGGTCATCAGCGCGCTCTTCTCGGCGCGGGTGCCCTCGGCGGGGATGTCCACGGGCGGGTGGACCCGGCCCCGCATGGAGGCGGTGTCGTACCAGAGGGTGACCGGGAGCAGCACCGCCCCGGTCTGCTGGGCGAGCATCGCCGGGCCGGCCGGCATCCGGGCCTGCTCGCCGAAGAAGTCGACCTCCACACCGGAGGAGGACAGGTCGCGGTCGGCGACCAGGCAGATCAGGCCGCCGGCGCGCAGGCGGCGGGCGAGGGTGCCGAAGGCGGAGCCGCCGGCGTGCGGCAGGACCTCCATGCCGAGCGACTCGCGGTAGGCGACGAACCGGTCGTAGAGGCTCTCCGGTTTGAGGCGTTCGGCGACGGTGGTGAAGGGGACGCCGAGGACCCGGGTGACCCAGACCCCGGCGAGGTCCCAGTTGGCCAGGTGGGGCAGGGCGAGGATGACGCCGCGGCCGGCGTCGAGCCCGTCGGTGAGGTGGTGGAGGTCCTTGACCTCGAAGGACGTTCGGACCCGGTCCGCGCTCCAGGCGGGCAGCCGGAAGGACTCCATCCAGTAGCGCATATAGGAGCGCATCCCGGCCCGGGAGAGGGCGGCGAGGCGGGCCGGGGAGGCGTCCGGGACGACCCGGGCGAGATTGGCCTCCAGTCGGAGGACGCCCTTGCCCCGGCGCTTCCACGCGGTGTCGGCGATCCGGCGGCCGAGGCCGGCGGCCACCGGCTCGGGCAGCTTCTTCACCGCGCCCCAGCCGAGCCCGTACAGGCTGTCGGTGAGCCGCTCGCTGGCGGTGCTCATGCCCCACTCCCCCTTGTGCCGGGGGCGGCCCCCGGATCGTCCTGGCCGGCCGGTCCGGTGCCGGAGACGGTGCCGGGGCCGGGGCCGGGGCCGGGGCCGGTCCCACGGCCCGCCTGGACCGCGGCCGACCCGGCCGCCACCGCGCCCGCCTCCGCCGCCTCGGCCTCGGCGGACTCGCGCCGTACCGTCACCACCCGCTGCCCCAGGGTCACCGCGCTGCCCGCGGCGACCACCCAGAGGGCGATCGGCAGCAGGATCTGGATGCCCGGGACGCCGAAGCCGTGCAGTCCGGCGAGGCCGGCCGCGACGAGGGAGATGACCAGCCGCTCGGCGCGTTCGACCAGGCCGTTGACGGCGACCGGAAGGCCGATGGACTCGCCGCGGGCCTTGGTGTAGGAGACGACCTGGCCGCTGGCGAGGCAGAAGATGGCGACCGCGCAGAGCACGTTGTCGTCGCCCCGGCCCGCGTACCAGAGGGCGAAGCCGCCGAAGATGGCGCCGTCGGCGACCCGGTCCAGGGTGGAGTCCAGGAAGGCGCCCCAGCGGCTGGAGATGCCCGCCTGGCGGGCCATGTTGCCGTCCACCAGGTCGGAGAAGACGAAGAGGGTGATGACGATGGTGCCCCAGAAGAACTCGCCGCGCGGGAAGAAGACCAGCGCCCCGGCCATCACCCCGGCCGTGCCGACGAGGGTCACGGCGTCGGGACTCACCCCGCGGCGGAGCAGAAACGCGGCGAACGGTGTGAGGACACGCGTGAAGAACGCACGCGCGTACTTGTTCAGCATGGCCTTCCCGACGGTCGGTGGCCGCCCGGCCCCTACGGCCGGCGGCGCCGACCCATCGTAGTCACAGGCTCCGGTGCCTCTCGCCGCGGACGCCCCCGTCGGCCGGGGCCCCGGCGGCGCCCCGCGTCGCGGTGACGGACGTATGGACGCAACCTGGCCTGAGTGGAAAGCTCGAAAGACGACCGCGGGCACCGCCGGAGCCGCCCGAGCTCGGCCGCTCCCCCGCGCCCGCGCCCCCACCTCCCCGTGCACCCACTGCCGGTGCACCCGCGATCAGGAGGAAAGCCATGGGCGACAAGGCGAACACACACCCCGGGGCCGCCGGCAGGGCGATAACGGCCGGCCAGCCCTCATCGGTACGGAACGTGGTGCTGGTCGGCCACAGCGGATCCGGCAAGACGACGCTGGTGGAGGCCCTGGCGCTGACCGCGGGCGCGGTCAACCGGGCCGGCCGCGTCGAGGACGGCGGGACGGTCTCGGACTACGACGAGATCGAGCACCGCCAGCAGCGCTCCGTACAGCTCTCCCTGGTCCCGCTGGAGTGGGACGGCTGCAAGATCAATCTGCTGGACACCCCGGGGTACGCCGACTTCGTCGGGGAGCTGCGGGCCGGTCTGCGCGCCGCGGACGCGGCCCTCTTCGTCGTCTCGGCCGCCCAGGAGGCCGACGCGGTCGCCGGGTCCTGCCGCGCGGTGTGGGAGGAGTGCGCGGCCGTCGGCATGCCCCGGGCCATCGTGGTGACCCACCTGGACACCGCCCGGGTCGACTTCGACGGGCTGACGGCGGTGCTGGCGCGGATCTTCGGCGGGGACGACCCGGACGCGATCCTGCCGCTGTACGTACCGGTGCTGGGCGCCCCGCAGCCGGACGGGCACGCGCCGGCGACCGGGCTGGTGGGGCTGCTCACCGAGCGGATCTTCGACTACGCCTCCGGGGAGCGGACCGCGCACCCGCCGGACGAGGCGCAGCGGCCGCTGGTGGCCTCGGCCCGGGACCGGCTGATCGAGGGGATCATCGCCGAGAGCGAGGACGAGTCGCTGATGGACCGCTATGTGGGCGGTGAGGCGATCGACGTGGGCACGCTGATCGCGGATCTGGAGAAGGCGGTGGCCCGGGGCTCCTTCCACCCGGTGCTGGCGGCCGCCCCGGCCGCGCCTGGCGGGAAGCAGGGGCTCGGCACGGTGGAGCTGCTGGAGCTGATCACCCGCGGTTTCCCCACCCCGCTGGAGCGGGAGCTGCCCGCGGTGACCACCCCGGAGGGCGTCCCGCGTCCTGCGCTGGTCTGCGACCCGGACGGACCGCTGGCCGCGGAGGTGGTGAAGACCTCCTCGGACCCGTATGTGGGGCGGATGTCACTGGTGCGGGTGTTCTCGGGCACGCTGCGGCCGGACGAGACGGTGCATGTGTCGGGGCACGGGCTGGCCGACCGGGGGCACGAGGATCATGACGTGGACGAGCGGGTGGGGGCGCTGACCGCGCCGTTCGGCAAGCAGCAGCGGCAGCTGGGCGCCTGTATCGCGGGCGATATCGCCTGTGTGGCGAAGCTGACCCGGGCCGAGACCGGGGACACCCTGTCCGCCAAGGACGACCCGCTGCTGATGGAGCCCTGGCGGATGCCGGACCCGCTGCTGCCGCTGGCCATCGAGGCGCACAGCAAGGCCGACGAGGACAAGCTGTCTCAGGGGCTCTCCCGGCTGGTCGCCGAGGACCCCACGATGCGGCTGGAGCAGAACCAGGACACCCACCAGGTGGTGCTGTGGTGCCTGGGCGAGGCACACCGGGACGTGGCGCTGGAGCGGCTGCGCCACCGGTACGGGGTGCAGGTGGACGTGGTGCCGCACAAGGTGCCGCTGCGGGAGACCTTCGGCAACCGGGCCGGCGGGCGCGGCCGGCACGTCAAGCAGTCCGGTGGGCACGGCCAGTTCGCGATCTGCGAGATCGAGGTGGAGCCGCTGCCACCGGGGTCCGGGATCGAGTTCGTGGACAAGGTGGTGGGCGGGGCGGTGCCGCGCCAGTTCATTCCCTCGGTGGAGAAGGGCGTACGGGCGCAGGCGGCCCGCGGGGTGCTGTCCGGTTTCCCGCTGGTGGACGTGCGAGTGACCCTGCTCGACGGCAAGGCGCACTCGGTGGACTCCTCGGACGCCGCGTTCCAGACCGCGGGCGCGCTGGCGCTGCGGGAGGCGGCCGCGGACACCCGGATCAACCTGCTGGAACCGGTCGCCGAGGTGCAGGTGATGGTCCCCGACGAGTATGTGGGCGCGGTGATGAGCGACCTGTCCGGGCGCCGCGGCCGGGTGGTCGGCACCGAGCAGGCCGGCGGGGGCCGGACCGTGGTGCGGGCGGACGTTCCGGAGATCGAGATCGGGCGGTACGCGGTGGAGCTGCGCTCCCTGTCGCACGGCACCGGCCGTTTCGACCGCTGCTACGCCCGGCACGAGCCGATGCCGCCCCAGGTGGCCGAGAAGTTGCGGGAGGCCGCCGGCACCTGACGGCGTGAACCGGGGCGCGGGGCGGCGGGTTTGCGCCGTCCCGCCCCGGTGCGGCTGAGTGCCCGTTAGGCTGGGGTGCCCTGCTCGGCAGGTGTGCGCCGCACCGCGGTCGGGAAGAGGCCGCAGGGGCGGGCGGACGCCTGCGGTGGCCGGGTCGTGCGGACGCCGTGGGCGGTACGCGCGCCGGAAGCACTACGCGGCGATGGGGGCGGCAGTGGCGATGGACGGGTACGGTCCCGGGGCGCAGGTTCCGCTCCAGGGAGTCGGCGCGCAGACGGTGGCGATGAACGCGCTGGCGTCGGCCGCCTACCGGGACGTTCCGGTCGAGGAGATCCTCAAGGCCGACAACGAGTGGCACAAGTCGGAGGTGAAGCCCGGCCGGATGTCCAGGATGTTCCGGCCGAACCTGGGCGAGGCGTTCTCCCGGGCCGTGCAGGTGCGGATGCTGGGCGGCGCGCGGGCCCCGCTGATCCAGTCCTTCGGCACCGAGCCACAGCCGATCGTGGAGCACTGCCTGGCGGCGACGAACATCCGCAAGCGCCGTGACACCTTGCTCACCGTGATCACCCTGGTCTGCGGGGTGCTGTTCCTGCCCGGCCTGCTGGTCTGGATGCTGGTGTTCTATCTGCGGCGCGGGCTGGCGGGGCGGACCGGGACGGCCGGGGCGATGGGCACGGCGCTGCTGGCCGGCGTCGGCATCCTGATCGTGCTGTTCCTGTGGAAGGTGCCGTTCACCGGGCTGCCCGGGCTCTATCTGCGGCTGATGTTCCTCGCCCCGGTGGTGGGCTGGTTCCTGGCCAAGCGGGTCTGCGAGGCCACCGCACGGGACCTCAAGGACCGCTGGGCGGGACTGCTGGCCGGCGGCGGGGTGGCCGCCAAGATCCCCGAGGCGGTGCCGCAGGACCCCAACGAGACGGCCGCCGAGGAGCTACGGCAGTCGCTGGAGAAGCTGACCGCCGAGCAGCGCTCCAACATGGTCTTCTACGCGGGGCCCAAGGGGATACTGGGCATGGGCACCCGGTGGGGCAGCTGGCATCTGGCCGAGGAGCTGGTGCCGCACGAGGGCAAGGAGATCCACGCCTTCCGCAGCTGGGACGTGATCCGGCCGATCCACGACCAGCTGAAGCTGCTGGAGCGCGGCACCCTGAAGACCGGCTTCCCGACCCCGTCGGTGAACCACTGGATCGTCTCCCCGGTCGGCGAGGGCGCGGCGGGCGTCGTCCGGCCGGAGGGCGACACCATCGTCGCGTACCAGGTCAAGCCGCACGAGATACAGCGCATCTGCAACGAGAGCCAGTTCGGCAAGGGCAACCGCCACTATCTGGGCGTGCAGTTCGTGCTCTGGGACGGGCAGCTGGTGCTGACCATGATGGTGACCGTCACGGCGCTGCTGCACACCCTGCGGATCGAGGTGACCGGGCACGCCCTGGGCCCGGTGCACTCGCTGTTCACCACTCCCCCGGCGCCGAAGACCAAGACCGTGTCCAAGACGGTCCGCTTCTGGGAGACCAAGGAGATCTCGCTGCCGCTGGTGGAGACCGACGAGGTGGTACGGCTCGCGGTGCGCGCCCCGCTGACCTGGTTCCCGGCGGTGCTGGACTTCCTGGGCGGACGGCTGGTGCTGCCGGAGCCGTTCGGTCTGCGGCACGCCTGGGCGGAGCAGCCCTGGCGGCACCGCTTCATGGCCGACGACGCCATCCGCGCGGCCACCCCGGTGATGCGGGCGGTGCACGCGGCGACCATCAAGTTCCTGGAGGAGCACGAGGTGAACACCGAGCGGTTCACCAACCGCTCGATGGTGCTCAGCGGCGTGGTACAGGACGCGGCGCCGAAGAAGGCCGACACCTACGACGCCTGAGCGGCCCGAGTGGGCGGTACGGGGAGCCGGTGTCCCGGTCGGGGCACCGGCTCCTCGCCGTCACGCGCCGCCCGGCCAGACCGCGGCGAGCATGGCCCGGGTGTCGCCGAGGAGCTGCGGCAGCACCTTGGTGTGGCCGATCACCGGCATGAAGTTGGTGTCCCCGCCCCAGCGCGGCACCACATGCTGGTGGAGGTGGGCGGCGATCCCGGCGCCTGCGGCCCCGCCCTGGTTCATCCCGATGTTGAAGCCGTGCGCCCCGGACGCGGCCCGCAACGCGGTCATCGCCCGCTTGGTGAACACCGCGAGTTCGGCGGTCTCCGCCTCGTCCAGCTCGGTGTAGTCGGCGACATGGCGGAACGGGACGACCATCAGATGGCCGCCGTTGTACGGGTAGAGGTTGAGCACCGCGTACACCGACTCGCCGCGCGCGACGATCAGGCCGTCCTCGTCGGACTTCGCGGGGAGGGAGCAGAAGGGGCAGCCGTCGTCGGCCCCGGGGCCGCTCGGCTTGTTCTCGCCCTGGATGTACGCCATGCGGTGCGGCGTCCACAACCGCTGGAACGCGTCGGGCGACCCGACTCCGATCTGCTGCTCCGGCTCAGTCGTCATGCGAGCCAGCATATGCGCCGGTCGCCGGTGGGTGCGGCGGAGGGGCGGCCCCGGGAAATGGGACCGCCCCTCCGTCTCGTAGAGCGCCTGGCGATCAGACCTGGACGCGGCGCTCCACCACGTCCACCAGCTTCTCCAGCGCCTGGTCACGCGGGATGCCGTTCTCCTGCGAACCGTCGCGGTAGCGGAAGGAGACCGTGCCGCCGCTCATGTCGTCGTCCCCGACGATGATCATGAACGGGACCTTCTGCTTCTGCTGGTTGCGGATCTTCTTCTGCATCCGGTCCGAGGAGGCGTCCACCTCCACCCGCAGGCCCTTGCGCTTGGCCTCGGCGGCGAACTCCCGCAGATACTCCACATGCGCGTCGCCGACCGGGATGCCGACCGCCTGGACCGGGGCCAGCCAGGGCGGCATGGCGCCCGCGTAGTGCTCCAGCAGCACCGCGAAGAACCGCTCGATGGAGCCGAACAGGGCGCGGTGGATCATCACCGGCTGCTGCTTGGAGCCGTCGGCCGCGGTGTACTCCAGGCCGAAGCGCTCGGGCAGGTTGAAGTCCAGCTGCACGGTGGACATCTGCCAGGTCCGGCCGATGGCGTCCTTCGCCTGCACCGAGATCTTCGGGCCGTAGAAGGCCGCGCCGCCCGGGTCGGCGACCAGCTCAAGACCCTGCTTCTCGGCGACCGCCCGCAGGGTCTCGGTGGCCTCCTCCCACACCTCGTCCGAGCCGACGAACTTCTCGGGATCCTTGGTGGAGAGCTCCAGATAGAAGTCGTTGAGGCCGTAGTCGCGCAGCAGGTTGAGCACGAAGGTGAGGGTGCGGTCCAGCTCCTCCGCCATCTGCCCCTTGGTGCAGTAGATGTGCGCGTCGTCCTGGGTGAAGCCGCGGGCCCGGGTCAGCCCGTGCACCACGCCGGACTTCTCGTACCGGTACACCGTGCCGAACTCGAAGAGCCTCAGCGGCAGTTCGCGGTACGAGCGGCCGCGCGCGTCGAAGACCAGGTTGTGCATCGGGCAGTTCATGGGCTTGAGGTAGTAGTCCACGCCCTCGTCGAGCTGCATGGGCGGGTACATGCCGTCGGCGTACCAGTCGAGATGCCCGGAGGTCTCGAAGAGCTTCCCCTTGGTGGCGTGCGGGGTGTAGACGAACTCGTACCCCTCCTCCTCGTGCCGGCGGCGCGAGTAGTCCTCCATGACCCGGCGGATGATGCCGCCCTTGGGGTGGAAGACCGCGAGGCCGGAGCCGATCTGCTCGGGGATGGAGAACAGGTCCAGCTCGGCACCGAGCTTGCGGTGGTCGCGCTTCTCGGCCTCGGCGAGGAAGTCCAGGTGCGCCTTCAGCTCGTCCTTGGACGGCCAGGCGGTCCCGTAGATCCGCTGGAGCATGGGGTTCTTCTCGCTGCCGCGCCAGTAGGCGGCGGCGTTGCGCATCAGCTTGAAGGCCGGGATGGTGCGGGTGGTCGGCAGGTGCGGCCCCCGGCAGAGGTCCTTCCAGCAGAGCTCACCGGTCTTGGCGTCCAGGTTGTCGTAGATGGTCAGCTCGCCGCCGCCCACCTCGACATCGGCGCCGTCCTCGCTGGAGGCGGAGCCCTTGAGCCCGATCAGCTCCAGCTTGTACGGCTCGTCGGCCAGCTCCGCGCGGGCGGCCTCGTCGGTGACGACCCGGCGGGAGAAGCGCTGGCCGCGCTTCTGGATCTCCTGCATCCGCTTCTCGACGGCCTTGAGGTCCTCGGGGGTGAAGGGCCGCTCCACGTCGAAGTCGTAGTAGAAGCCGTCCCGCACCGGCGGGCCGATGCCAAGCTTGGCCTCCGGGAACAGCTCCTGCACGGCCTGGGCCATGACATGCGCGGTGGAGTGGCGCAGGATGTTCAGGCCGTCCTCGGAGGAGATCTCCACCGGCTCGACGGTCTCGCCGTCGGCGACCTGGTACGCGAGATCCTTCAGCTCGCCCGCGACCCGGGCCGCGACCACGGTGCGCTCGCCGGGGAAGAGGTCGGCGGCGGTAGTGCCCGTCGTCACCACGCGCTCTTCCCGCTCGGAATCGCGTTGGATGATCACACGGACGTCTGACACCGGTCTCTCCTGACTGAAGGCTTCCGACTGCGCCAGGGCAGGCGCTCAAGGGGCGGCCATGGACGCATGGCGCGCGAGAGGCCATGTTAGCCAGCCGCCCCTGGCCCCCGCGAAACGCGTTTCCGGTCCTCGGGGCCCGGCCTGCCCGAAGCCGGGGCATGCGCACCCCGCCCGGCGCCCGCGACCAGGCGCCGCACCCGTCCCCGTACGCGCCCTCGGTGCCCCGCCCGCCCCTCTGCTCAGGCCCCCGGTGCCGGGCTCGTCTCGCCGAGGTAGTCGGAGTCCTCGTGGGCGGCCTTCATCAGCCGGTCGCGCTCGGCGTCGTCCACCGGCACGGCGGCCACCTCGGTGGCGCCGGTGAGGCGGCGGAAGCCACCGCGGCTCTCCAGGCGCCCGGCGACCCGCAGCGGCAGCCCGGCCAGATGGGCCTGACCGGCGGTGCGGTACGCCTCCTCGTCCAGCACCACCCGGATGTGCGGCACCTCCGCGCCGGCCAGCACCCGCAGCCGTACCGTCCCCTCGCCGCGCGGTCCGGAGCGCCGCATCCGCACCACGGCCCCGGTGATCCGGACCGGGACGGAGGGCTCGCCCTGGAGGTAGCGGGCGGCGGCCTCGCGGAGCGCGGGCAGGTCGCCCGGGGAGAACTCCACCGGCTCGGGCCGGGCGGCGCAGCCCTCGGGCACCCCGGCGGCGGGTGACCAGGCGAGGGCGATCCCGGCACCCTCGGTGCCGCGGACCAGGGAGACCAGTGCCTCGGTCAGCTCGCGGCTGACCCCGGCCCGTACCGCCGTGTCGAAGGCGGCGGGTGAGCCGGTGGCGCGCCGGTAGTCCACCGCCTCGCGGGCGGCGTGCAGGGCGTGGTGGAGGCGGACGGCGACGGCGCGGCCGGTGTCGACCGGGAGGAAGGCGGTGAGCCCGCCGCGGCCCGGTTCGCCGCCCGGTCCGGTGCCGAGCAGGACGCCGTCCAGCGCGGCCTGGGCGTGCCGGCGGTGCCGGGTGCCGTGGTAGCCGGCCGGGGCCCGGGTGGCGAGGGCGGCGGCGAGCAGCACCTGCCGGGCGGCGGAGCGGAGCCGTTCCTGCTCGGTCCAGGAGGTGGTGCCGAGGGGGCCCTGCGGGGTCTCGCGCCACCAGCGGACCTCGTCGCTGGGGACGGCGAGTCCGGCCAGCACCTCGCGGGCGGCGGGCTCGGCGCTGCGGGCGAGCGCGGTCAGGGCCTCGCCGAGCAGGTCGGCGCAGTCGGGGAAGGCGCGGCTCTCCGGTACGAGGAGGCTGGCGGGTCCGGCGCCGGGTGCGGGCGGCGTCCAGCGGCCGTACCGTCCGGGGGCGCCGCCGCGCCGGCGCCAGCCGTGCCGGCCGAGCAGGGCGCCGAGGACCCGGGGGTCGACGGCGGCGGGGTCGAGAGTGCGGTGGTCCACGGGTGCGGGTTCGCCGGCCGGACGGTGGGTCACGGTCTTCCTCCTGCCCCGACGCGGGTCATGATCTCGCACAGCGCCCGGTCGTCGAAGATCCGGTGGGTGGGGATGCGGACGGTGGTGCGGCGCCGGCCGGTGACCGGGTGGCCGGCGAGGTCGGTCCAGTAGCAGCAGTGCCGTAGATCGAGGCCGTCGTGTCCGGCGCGGAGCCAGTCGTCCTGGGTGCGCGGCGCGATCATCACCACCAGGATCTTCGGTACGGCGACCGGGGTGCGGGCCAGTTTCACCAGGTGCTCGTTGTCCAGGGTGAAGGGGAAGCTGGCGCCCGGCGGGTTCGGCGGGAGCTGGTAGGTGCACTTCAGCTGCACCTTGACGGTCACTTCGTCATCGATGGTGTGCGCGGGCGAGCCGTGACTGAGGTGCCAGTCCACGCCGTTGTCGGGAAAGGGCTGGGACAGCGAGCATCCGGCGGCGGCCGCGACCGCGTGCAGATAGCCCACCTGAAGGGTCTCCATACAGGCGGTGGTGGCGAGCGATCCGCGCAGCGGCGCCGACGGGACCGCGTCGAGGGGGGTGTGGCCCTGTTCGGGCCGAGTGAGCGACATGCTCCCGCGCCTTCCCGAGGAGTGCCGTTCCGGAGGATGCGCCGCCGGACCGGCGTTCTCATCTGTGTTGTCGCCGCCTGGCGTATGCCGCAAACAGCCCGGGTATCACCGAATCGGGCAGGAGGATCAGGCCATCTGCCGGGCAGGAGCGAGGAGTTCGGGGCATGACGCTCTGGTTTGACGGCCCGCTGGCCGCATTTGACACAGAGACAACAGGAGTCGACGTCGAGCACGACCGCATCGTGTCGGCGGCCGTCGTCGTCCAGGACGCCGTCGGCGGGCGGGTGCGCACCACCCGCTGGCTGGTGAACCCGGGGGTGCCGGTGCCGGCCGGCGCCACCGCCGTCCACGGCCTGACGGAGGACCACCTCCAGCGCAACGGCCGCTGGCCGTCGCCGGTGGTGGAGGAGATAGCCCGGACGCTGGCCGCGCAGTGCGCGGTGGGGCGTCCGCTGGTGGTGATGAACGCGCCGTTCGATCTGACGCTGCTGGACCGGGAGTTGAAGCGCCACCGGGCCTCGTCGCTGGACCGCTATCTGGACGGGGCGCCGCTGAGCGTGCTCGACCCGCGGGTGCTGGACCGCCATCTGGACCGGTACCGCAAGGGCCGGCGGACCCTGGCCGATCTGTGCGCGCTCTACGAGGTGGAGCTGGACGGCGCGCATGACGCGGCGGCCGACGCGTTCGCGGCGCTGGAGGTGGTACGGGCGGTGGGCCGCCGGTTCGCCGCCCGGCTGGAGCGGCTGTCGCCGAGCGAGCTGCACACCCTGCAGGGGGGCTGGCACGCCGCCCAGGCACGCGGGCTCCAGGCCTGGTTCACCCGCAACGGCACCCCGGAGACGGTGGACCCGGCCTGGCCGCTCCGCCCGGAGCTCCCGGCCGCCGCGGCGTAGGGCGGCGCGGAGGCGTCCCGACATGGCGAAGGCCGGCCCGCCTGACAGCGGACCGGCCTTGCTCCGGTGGGCGATACTGGGATCGAACCAGTGACCTCTTCGGTGTGAACGAAGCGCTCTCCCGCTGAGCTAATCGCCCGGGAACGGACTGAACCATACAGGTCCGGCCGCCCCTCGTTCAAACCGCTTCCCTCAGGGCGCCTGCGGGGGCCGCCGCAGCCAGGCGGTGAGGCCGCGCTCCCCGCAGCGCATCATCCAGGCGTGGTTGGCCCGCAGCAGCGGCCGGGCGGGGACGGCCAGCCGCCGCAGCAGTTTCCGGCGCACCACCACCTCCTGTTCATAGGCGGCGAGGCTGCCACCCCTGCCGTCGGGGACGACAGTCCAGCGCGCGTGGCCGTCCATGTCTCCGCCGATGCCGCTCGCCAGGACTCGCGCCATCGGATCGTTGCGGCGTTCGGTGAGGGTGACGCGGAGGGTGTACGGCAGGGCGGAGCGGATGTGCGCGGTGCCGGTGCGCTCGTCGCGGCGGGCGACCGCGCGGACCTGCGGCCACCAGCGCGGGTAGTCCTCGGGGCGTGCGAGCACGGCGTGCACCCGGTCGGGCGGGGCGGGCAGCCGCCACAGGCTGGTGAAGCGGTAGTGGTGCCGGTCCATGGGGACGAGTCTGCCCCGCCTGCGCGTCCGGATGACTCGGGTAGCGGGGTGAGTACGGGTACTCAGGCCGTGCGGCACGGCGCGGCGCAGACTCCGATCCATGGTGAATGTGCCCTCCCCTCATGAGGAACTGGCGCTCCTGGACCGGGAGCTGGCGTGGCTGGACACCCGGCGGACGCACCTGCTGGCGCGGCGGGCGTGGCTGCTCGGCGTGGTGCGCGGCCCGATGGTCGGGGCGATGGCTGAGGCGGCCGGTCCTGTCGCCGGTCCCGCGCGGGCGTGGGCGGCCGGTGGGCCGCCGGGGGCGGGCGGCGGTGGTGGCGAAACGTCTCCGCGCGGGGTGCGGGATGTGCTGCTGACGCTGGGCGGGGTGCTGCTGGCGGTGGCGGCGGTGGCGTTCACGGTGGTCGGCTGGGGCCGGCTGGGCGTCGGGGGCCGGACGGCGGTGCTGGCCGTGGTGACCGCCGGGGCGCTGGGGTCGCCCGTACTGCTGCTGCGCCGCGGTCTGCGGGCGACGGCGGAGGCGGTCGGCGCGGTGGGCCTGGTGCTGACGGTGCTGGACGCCTACGCGCTGCGCCAGGTGACCGACTTGGAGGTGGGCGCGCTCGGCTACGCGGCGGCCGCCTCGGCGGTGCTGGCGGCGGGCTGGGCTGGGTACGGGGCGGCGCTGGGCGCGTTGCGGGCGCCGCTGCCGGCCGCGGTGGCGGCGGCTCAGCTGCCGTTGCCGCTGTTCGCCGCGACGGTGGATCCGCGGCCGCTGACCGTGGCGTGGGCGCTGCTGACCACGGCGGCGGTGAACACCGGGCTGGCGCTGGCCGGACGGCTGCCGATGGCGGTGCGGGTGGCGGCGTGCGCGGGGGCCTGTGCCACCGGTGGCTGGGCGGTGCTGCTGGCGGGCGGCTACGCGGTGGTGGGTGCGGGTGCCGAGCCGGGGGCGCTGCTGCTGGCCGCCGGCGGGCTGGCGCTGGCCGGGGCGTGGCGGGCGCTGTGGGGGCGGACCGGCTGGGCGGTGCCGGCCGGGGTGCTGCTGGTGGCGGGCGCGGGGGTCCTGCTGCGGCTGGTCGCGCCGCAGGGCTGGGCGGTCGCGGCCTGGCTGCCGCCCGCGCTGGCGCTGGCCGCGGTGGCGGTACGCGGTGGGCTGCCGCGCGCGGTGGCCCGGGGGCTCTGCTGGGCGGCGGCCGGGGTGCAGGCGCTGCTGGTGGGGGTGTGGGCGCTGCCACTGGTGGCGGCCGGGTTGACCGGGCTGGGCGCCCAGGTGCCGTGGGCGGCGGTGGCGGTGCTGGTCACCGTGGCCGCCGCGGCCGCGGTGGGCCGCTCGCTGGAGACCCGGCTCGGGGCGCTGGCGGTGGGCTGGCTGGCACTGGTCGCGCTCCCCTCGGCGGCGGGCCTGTCCCTGTGGGCGGCGCTGGCGGGGTGGCTCGGGGTGGTGGCGGTGTTCCTGGCGGGGGCGGTACGCCCGGGGTGGCCCCGGTACGGCGTACGGGTGGAGGAGCCGGTGCCCGGCGGTGCGGCGCCCTGGTGGGCGCCCCGTACGCCGGAGTGGGTGCTGGGCACGGCCGCGCTGGCCCTGGCGGTCGGGGCGGCGCTGGTGGCGGTGTGGGCCGCGGTGCCGTCGCAGGTGGGCGCGGTGGTGGCGCTGACGGCGCTGACGGCGCTGACCGGGCTGTTCGCGGGGGCGGCCATGCTGCAGGGGCCCGGTGGCAGGCAGTCGGTGGCGGCCGGGGTGGCGGTGCTGGCGGCGGCCGGCGCGGTGGCGGCGGGTGCCCGGGCGGCCGAGTTGCCAGCGCATCTGACCGGCCTGGCGCTGCTGCTGGTGCCGGCGGCCACGGCGGGGGTGGGGGCGCTGCTGCGGCGCCGTCCGGTGGCGGTCGTGGTGGAGGCGGTGGGGGCCGGGGTGGCTGTGGTGGCGCTGGGCTGCGCGGCGACCGAGGGTGCGGCGCTGGCGCTCGCGCTGGGGCTGGCCGGGGTGGTCGCCGCGGCGACGGCGGTACGGCCGGAGCGGCGGCCGGTGGCCGGGTACGCGGCGGCGGCGCTGCTGGTGGCGGCGGTCTGGGTGCGGCTGGCGGTGTGGGGGGTGTCGGTGCCGGAGGCGTACACCCTGCCGGTGGCCGTCCCGGCGCTGGCGGTGGGCGCGCTGCGGCGGCGGCGTGATCCGGCGGCCTCGTCCTGGGCGGCGTACGGACCGGGTCTGGCCCTGGGGCTGCTGCCGGGGCTGGTGGCGGTGTGGGGCGAGGGCGGTGCGCTGCGCCCGCTGCTGCTGGGTGCCGCGACGCTGGCGGTGACCCTGGCCGGGGCGCGGCTGCGGCTGGTGGCGCCGCTGGTGCTGGGTGGGGCGGTGCTGGCGCTGACCGCGCTGCACGAGCTGGCGCCGTATGTGGTGCAGGCGGTCGGGGTGCTGCCGCGCTGGGTGCCGCCGGCGCTGGCGGGCGCGCTGCTGCTGGCGGTGGGCGCGACCTACGAGCGGCGGCTCGGGGAGGTGCGCCGGATGCGCCAGGCGCTGCGCCGGATGGGCTGAGGACGGGCCGGGCAGAGCGTCGGAAACGCGTCAGGCCCCGAGATCATCGGTGTGATCTCGGGGCCTGACGTCCGGGCTGGTGGGCGATACTGGGATCGAACCAGTGACCTCTTCGGTGTGAACGAAGCGCTCTCCCGCTGAGCTAATCGCCCGGGCGCACCGCAAACATTACCGCATGTCAGCGGGTGCGCCGACCACCGGTGGCGGCGGTCACTTGCCGATCTTCCAGGGCATGACCAGCCCGTACTTCCACAGGTAGAAGCCGACCAGCGCGCCCATGATCACCAGGCCGATGGAGGTCAGGATGATGTTGCGCCGCCGGACCTTCGGGTCGAGCGCGCGCTGGGCCGCCTCGGTGACCTTGCGCTTGGTCCAGTGCAGCACCAGCTGGGCCCAGACGAACTCGGTGGCCCAGATCGCCAGACCGGCGAAGATCACCACCCAGCCCGGTCCTGGCAGCACTAGCATGGCCGCGCCCGCGGCGACCACCGCGAGGCCGACCACGAAGACCCCCACCTGCCAGCTCAGGTGGAGGGACCGGCGTGCCTTGATGAATTCGGGCGCCCGGGAACCGAGTACCCGCTCCTGAGGCTCCGGTGCCGTCACGTCCCCCGTCGCGGGCGCGGTGGTCACCGGTGCGGTACCGGCGCTCACGCTCCGCTCGTCACTCTCCGCTTTCATGACGCCAACCTACCCGACTCCGCCACACCACCGGAATGGCTGCATAACGCCCGGTTGCATACCGCCATCCGAGGTAACCCAAGCCGCACAAAACAGACAGAGGGGTTTACAACGGCACCGTAGGTGGCATGTCGAATTCGCCGACGTGCGAATCCCCGAGCGCACACTGAGCGAAAGGCCCTGGCGCTTATGAACACCACGGTCAGCTGCGAGCTGCACCTGCGCCTCGTTGTATCGAGCGAGTCCTCACTGCCTGTACCGGCGGGCCTGCGGTATGACACGGCCGATCCGTATGCCGTGCACGCCACCTTCCACACCGGAGCCGAGGAGACGGTCGAGTGGGTGTTCGCCCGCGACCTGCTCGCCGAAGGACTCCACCGCCCCACCGGCACCGGCGACGTCCGGGTCTGGCCGTCCCGCAGCCACGGTCAGGGCGTCGTCTGCATCGCGCTGAGCTCCCCGGAGGGGGAAGCCCTCCTGGAGGCCCCGGCGCGCGCCCTGGAGTCGTTCCTGAAGCGGACCGACGCGGCCGTGCCGCCCGGCACCGAGCACCGACACTTCGACCTCGACACGGAGCTCTCCCACATCCTGGCCGAGAACTAGGGCCAGGCCGAACGCCGCACGGCGCCGTCCGACTCGGGGCGACGGCGCCGCGCGGACACCTCGCGCGGCCGTGCCGGGCCGCACCCGGCGACACCGGCCGCCATCGGGCGCCGCCACCGCGGAGAGACACCGCGGTGGCGGCGCCCACGCGTGTGCGGCCGTGCACATGCTCCCGGCCTTCCCGCCCGGGCCCGCGACCGTCTACCCGCCCCGCTCCCGGAGCGAGCGACTAGAGTCGGCCCCCACATCGGCGGGCGCCCGCCCGCGGCCGGCCAGGGAGTGAACCGTGCTCATCCCCCACGACACCCGCATCGCGCTCGACACGGTCGTCGACCTGGTGAACAGCGCACCGGAGGGCGGACGGGGCGACGGGCTCGGGGACCTCACGGCGCTGTACGCCTTCGTCCGCGACCACCGCGTCAGCGGCGTGGAGGAGCTGACCGACCGGGACCTCAGGGCCGTCCAGGCGGTACGGGGACGGTTCACCGAGGTGTTCGCGGCCCCCGACGCCCGTACCGCGGCCGAGCTGATCAACCAGCTGGTCGCCGCGGCCGGCACCACCCCGCAGCTCACCGACCACGACGGCTACGACTGGCACGTCCACTACTTCGCCCCGGGCGCCTCGGTCGGCGACCACCTGGCGGCGGACTGCGGCATGGCGCTGGCCTTCATCGTGGTGGCCGGCGAGCGGGAGCGGCTGCGCCGCTGCGAGGCCCCGGACTGCGGGCGGGCCTTCGTGGACCTGTCCCGCAACCGCTCCCGCCGCTACTGCGACAGCCGCACCTGCGGCAACCGCTTGCATGTCGCCGCCTACCGGGCCCGCCGCAAGGAGGCGGCGACCGGCTGAGCCGGACACGGCGCGCGGACGGCTCCCCACGGACAACCTCTCACCGGGGCCCTCACAGCAGGAACAGATCATGGACGGCGCCCATCAGCAGCAGGCAGCCGATCACCGTGAGGAAGATCAGCAGCGGCGGCTGGGAGAGGGCGAACAGGCAGCCGCGCGGTTCGTCGGACGCGGCGTCGGCGGTGGCGGGGGTGTGCTCCCGCGAGGTATCGAGCATCTCGGCCGCATCATGGCCCGCCCGCCGGACCCGTGATCACCGAAACGGCCCCATCCGGCCTGCCGTTCATCCCATCTTGTGGTTTGCGACCGGATTCCACCCGGCTGCGCCCGTCCTGCCGTGATAACGGCGTACCCCCACCGCGCGGGACCGGAAGCCGGCAACCGCGCGAGCCCGGGATACGGCTCAGATCCCGTGCTTCTTCAGAATCGCCTCGATATCGCTGAAGTCGTCCTCGCCGCCTCGGCCGGAGCCGGCCCCGGCCCGCTTCGGCGCCGGCCGGCCGGCGGGGCGCTCGGCCGGGCCGGTCACCGCGGCCGGGGTCGAGGCGGCGGGCGCCTCGGCCTGGCGCCGGGCGGCCCGGCGCTCCTCGCGGGTGCCCGGACCGCGCCGCCGCTCGACGGCCCGGGTGGTGGCGAACAGCAGCCAGGCCAGGCCCAGCACGCCGAAGCCCGCCCAGGCCACCGGGGAGAAGGCGGTACGGGCCAGCCAGGCCACCGCACCGGTCATCACCAGGCCCAGCGGCACCAGTGCGTAGCCCGCGATCCGGGCGGCGGTACGGAACCGCTTGCGGTAGGCGGTGATGGCGGCGAGCCCCAGCCCGGCCGCGGACACCGCGGAGCAGATCGTCTCGGCAAGCATCCGGTCCTCCAGACGGCGGCGGGCATACGTCCCCTCCATCGTGCACCGGACCGCACGCCCCGGGCCATGCCTGCCGGCCCCCTCAGGGAGATCTCCGGGGTGGTCTCAGGGTGATCTCCGGGTGGCCTCCGGGGCGGCTCGTCCCCAGGTCGCCCGATGAGAGACTTGATCCATGGACCACTCCCCCGCCTCCCCCGCCTCCCCCGCGGTGCTCGACTTCTGGTGCGAGCTCCAGTGCCCCGACTGCCGCAGCGCCCTCGCCGATCTGGGCGCTCTGCGTGAGCGCTACGGCGACCGGCTGGAGGTGCGGTTGCGCCACTTCCCCCTGGAGAAGCACAAGCACGCCTACGCCGCCGCGCAGGCCGCCGAGGAGGCGTTCACCCAGGGCAAGGGCTGGGCGTACACCGAGGCGGTGCTCGGGGCGACCGAGGAGCTGGCATCGGGCGGCACGCCCTTCCTCGTCCGGACCGCGGACCGACTGGGCCTGGACGGCGAGGAGTTCGACACCGCGCTGATCGACGGGCGCCATCTGCTGGCGGTCGACGCCGACCAGGCCGAGGGCCGGGCCATCGGGGTCACCGGGACGCCCACCTATGTCATCGGCGGTGAGCGGCTGGACGGCGGGCAGAGCCAGGAGGGGCTGCGCGCCCGGATCGAGGAGATCGCCGACCGGCTGCTCGCCGAGGACTGACCCCTACCGGGCCCGGGGCGGCTACAGCAGCGGCTTGTACAGCCGCAGCCGTACCGTCTCGTACCCCAGCGAGGTGTACAGCCGCAGCGCCGGGGCGTTGTCCGCGAAGACGTGCAGCCCCAGCCGCCGCCGGCCGTCCTCCCGTACGACCCGCTCGGCCACGCCCATCAGCGCCCGCCCGAGCCCGCGGCCCCGCCGCTCCTCGGCCACCTGGATGTCCCAGACATAGCCCGCTACCTCGCCGGAGTCGAGGGCGCACCGGCCGGTCCACAGCCGGCCGGCGGTCCCGCCGTCCTCGTCCACGGCCACGAACAGCCCGGCGCCCTCGGTGGCCAGGCCGTCCGGCAGCAGCTCGCGGTGGCCGCGCTCGGACAGCTCCCGGGCCCGGTCCTCCGGCACCCCCCGGGACGCCCACTCCCGCGCGTACTCCTCGCGGGCGGTGCTCAGATACGCGGCGAACTCCGGTTCCGTCATGGGGCGTACGGCGATCTCCGGGGCCGGCCCCGGCTCCTCGGGGAGCGCCTTCAGCAGATCGCGTCCGCGCTCCAGGTACCCCAGGGCCGCCGCCAGCGAGCGGGCCGCCTCCGCCCCGGCCGGCACGGCGGCCTGGACGCTGGTGCAGCGCCAGCCCCGCAGCACCTCCTCGGCGGCCAGCGCGGCCACCGTGCCGCGCCCCCGGCCCCGGTCGGGCGGGTCGATGCGCAACGAGCGGATCTCCCCGGCCGCCGGGCCGAAGCGGGCCGAGGTCCCGAGCTCGATCACCCCGACCGGGCGGCTGTTGACACACACCTCGTAGCGGCGGGCCCGGGTGCCGTCGTCGGACTGCTGGAGCGGCCCGGTCGGCCGCAGGGTGGTGGTCATCACCGGTGTTCTACCCACCGGCCGGGCCCCTGTCATCCGTCTTCCCTCAGCCGGTTCCGCCGCTACCGGGCGCGGGGGTATGGGGGTCGGGTCGGCCTGGGGGGCGGCCGGGCGATCGGGCGATCGGGCGATCGGGCGATCGGGCGATCGGGCGATCGGGCGATCGGGCGATCGGGCGATCGGGCCTAGGGTCGTCATGCCGACCGTGGGTGCCCCGGCGCCAGGTCGGGATGCTCCTGGTCCTTGAGCATGTCGCACCCCTTGGGCCACACCACCAGGAGGAGAACCAGTGTCATACCCCCTGAAACTGCTCACCCCTGAGGAGAAGCTCGCCGACGCGAAGAAGCTGTTGGGCATCCCGCGTACCGTCGCGATCTGCGGCTCCACCCGTTTCATGACCGAGATGAACGAGGCCGATCTACGAGAGACCAAAGCCGGAAAGATCGTCGTCAAGCCGGGCTGTGACATGAAGTCGCCGCGCGAACTTCGGTCCGACCCTGTCGAGGCCAAGGCGCTGAAGGTTCGGCTCGACGATCTGCACCGAGCGAAGATCCGGCTCGCCGATGAGGTGCTCGTGGTCGGCGACTACATCGGAGACAGCACCCGAGCCGAAATCGCCTATGCCCGGTCGCTGGGCAAGCCCGTGCGGTTCACGCACCCCGAAGTCGACCCTGACGCCTGACCGGCTCGCGGCGGCCTCGACGCCCACCCCAGGCACACTTGGGAATTGATCACCTCGCCTGACCGAACGGGTAGCGGACCGTTGGCCACGGCTCGGCTGGCGGCCGGACGTGGCGCGGCTCGGCTCGCCCGCACGCCGGCCCGGCAGGCCCCGGGGAGGTCGGCTCGGGGCCGGGAATCACGGGCCGGCCCCGAGGGGCGCCCGGCCTTGGCCCGGTGGTCAGAGCAGCGGCTCCGGTCGGCCTGGGCTCGGCGCGGCTGGGCCGCATGTCGCCCTGGCTCGCCCGGGTCCCGGCTCGACGGACCCGGGGCCGACCCGACCGGCCCGAGCGTCGGCCCAACCGAGCCAGGTCGATCGGTTGGCCCAGGGGCGGCCCGAGTCACCCGGAGCGCCCGGCTGACCTGTAAGCCGCGGCCAGCACCGTCCACCGGATGTCGGCCCGACCGGCCCGGGGCCGACCCGGCTGGAGCCTGATCGATGCGGCCGTCACCGTCCACCTGAAGTCAGTCCACCGGGGTGACCATCCGCCCGGCGGACGTGGCCATCACCGCCCAGTGGGGCACACCGGGCGCGAGCCACCGGCCGTCTGGCCTCGGCCCGACGGCCCGGTGGCCGCGGGTGGGTCGTCCGCCGGGGATTCGCTCTCCGCTCAGGCGCCGTCCGCGGCGAGCATCCGTTCGGCGCGCTCGGCGAAGACGCTCATCGCCTTGGCGGTCACCGGGCCCGGGGCGTCCGGCAGTTGGCGGGCGTCGATGCGGCTCACCGCCTGGACGTCGCGGAGGGTGGAGGTCAGGAAGACCTCCTCCGCGTCGTCCAGCGCCTCCAGCGGCAGGTCGGTCTCCTCGGCACCGGACCACTCGGCGACCAGGGCGCGGGTGATCCCGGCCAGGCAGCCGGAGGCGACCGGCGGGGTGTGCAGCCGGCCGTCGAGGACCACGAAGACATTGGAGCCGGTGCCCTCGCAGAGCCGCCCGACCGTGTTGCCGAACAGCGCCTCGGAGGCGCCCCGCTCGTGCGCCCGGGCCAGGGCGACCACGTTCTCCGCGTACGAGGTGGTCTTCAGCCCGGTCAGCGCACCGCGCTCGTTGCGGGTCCACGGGACGGTGATCACCGCCGTCGTCTCGGGGCGGGGCGCGGCCTCGCCGACGGCGACGACCAGGGTCGGGCCCGCGTCGCCGCGGTCCGAGCCGAGCGGGGAGGGGCCGCCGGTGTAGGTGATCCGCAGCCGGCCGAGCGGCAGCGGGTTGGCCTCCAGCACGGCGGCGCAGGCGCGGCGGACCTCGTCCAGATCCGGGTCGGGCAGCCCGAGGCCGCGGGCGGAGCGGGTCAGCCGGTCCAGATGGGGAGGGAGCGCGAAGGGCCGGCCATGGACCGCCTTGATGGTCTCGAAGACGCCGTCGCCCACGGTCAGTCCGTGGTCCAGCACCGACACCCGCGCGGTTTCCGCCTCGCGCAGCCCGCCGTCGACCCAGAGTTTCATGTTCCGGCTGTCCTTCCGCTCGCCTCGTACGCTCCCGACGCTACCGCCAGCAGCCTCGACGCCTTCAGCTCGGTCTCCGCCCACTCCCGCTCCGGGTCGGAGTCCCAGGTGATCCCGGCCCCGGTGCCGAAGCGCAGCACACCCTGCGGCCGGTCGATCCAGAAGGTGCGGATGCCCACCGCCAGCACTCCGGTGCCGCGGTCCGCGTCCACCCAGCCGATCCCACCGCAGTACGGGCCCCGGGGCGCCGTCTCCAGGGCGTCGATGATCCGCAGCGCGCTGGACTTGGGCGCCCCGGTGACCGAGCCGGGCGGGAAGGCGGCGGCCAGCAGTTCGGTCCAGCCGGCCGAGGGCGCGAGTTCGCCGCGCACGGTGGAGACCAGGTGGACCAGGCCCGGGTGCGGCTCCACGGCGCACAGCTCGGGCACCGTGACCGTCCCGGTGGCGCAGACCCGGCCCAGGTCGTTGCGGACCAGGTCGACGATCATGATGTTCTCGGCGCGGTCCTTGTCCAGCAGATCGGCGGCGGTCCGCCCGGTGCCCTTGATCGGCCCGGACTCCACCGTCCCGCCGCTGCGCCGCAGGAACAGCTCGGGGGAGGCGGTGGCGACCTCCACGCCGTGTGCGGGCAGGCGAATCGTTCCGGCGTACGGGGCCGGGTTGCCGCGGGCCAGCAGCGCGGTGAGCGCGTCCACATCGGCCGCGGCCGGGTCGGGCAGCGGGGCGGACAGCACCCGGCAGAGATTGGCCTGGTACACCTCGCCCGCCGCGATGTGCTCCCTGATCCGGCGGACGCCGGCGGTGTACGCGGCGCGGTCGAGCGAGGACGTCCAGTCGCCGGCCATCGGGCCGCGCCAGGCGCCGGGGACCGGCTCCGGCACCGGGGCCGGGCGGACGTCGCCGAACCGGGCACAGGTCAGCCGGCCCTCGAAGTCCGCGCAGACCGCCCAGAAACCGGTCGAGTCCAGGGCCTCGGGGTCGCGGGTGACATCGCGCAGATCGGTGGCGAGCAGGCCGCCGAAGCGGGCCAGGGGGGCGAGCGGGTGCACGGGGGCGAGTCTATGGCGCGGCCCGGGTGCGGACCGCCGGGGCGGGGCACGGCCCTGGTCCGGGGAGGGGGCGGGGGACAGGTCTGCCTCCCGGGTGGGAGACGGGGCTGCTTCCCGGGCGGGGGACGGGGCTGCTTCCCGGGCGGGGTTGCGAGGCGGGGTGGGGAGTGGGGCGCGGGGCGGGGTACGGCGCTGGTCGGGGGGCTGATCCACGGTTCTCGCCGCCTCCCTGCTCCTGGTCGTCGGCGCCTCGCCGCACCCCCCGAGGTCGAACGGGCCGGGGGTGCGGAGCGGGCGTCCGCGGCCGCCGCGCGCCGAGGTCAGGGCAGCACGCTGCGCAAACGCGTTTTTGTACTGGCCCGGGAATCCGCTAGAGTTCAACACGTCGCCGGGACGCGGAAGCGGTCCGGATCCGACAGGCGGACGTGGCTCAGTTGGTAGAGCATCACCTTGCCAAGGTGAGGGTCGCGAGTTCGAATCTCGTCGTCCGCTCGACGTGGGGGATCTTCCCGGACCCCTACAGCTCCTGGTGGAGTGGCCGAGAGGCGAGGCAACGGCCTGCAAAGCCGTCTACACGGGTTCAAATCCCGTCTCCACCTCCAAGGACGATTAGCTCAGCGGGAGAGCGCTTCCCTGACACGGAAGAGGTCACTGGTTCAATCCCAGTATCGTCCACTGGCCCGCGAGGGCCCCGCGCGATTAGCTCAGCGGGAGAGCGCTTCCCTGACACGGAAGAGGTCACTGGTTCAATCCCAGTATCGCGCACGCATCACCAGCGGCCCTCGGGTCGCGGTCCCGAGGACGATTAGCTCAGCGGGAGAGCGCTTCCCTGACACGGAAGAGGTCACTGGTTCAATCCCAGTATCGTCCACACTGTGACAAAGCCCCGGTCGCGTTCGCGGCCGGGGCTTTGTCGTGCGGCCGCTCGGGGGGAGGGAGCGGAAGACGCGGCGCGCCCGCCGCCCGGGACGGGGCAGCGGGCGCGGGCGGGCTCAGGAGGAGAAGAGCATCCGGCCGAAGCCGCGGTGGTGGCTGTGGTGCCCGTGCCCGTGGTGCGGGGCGCCCCAGGCGGGGGCGTGCGCGGCCGGGTACGCCTGCGGGGCCGGCGGCGCGGGCGGGGCGGGCGGTGCCTGCTGCGTCCACTGGGACTCCAGCCGGGTCAGCGCCTCCAGCTCCCCGTAGTCCAGGAAGATCCCCCGGCAGCCGCTGCACTGCTCGATCTGGACGCCGTTGCGGTTGTACGTGTGCATGGGCGCATGGCACTTGGGACACTGCATGCTCGGTTCACTCCCTCAGGGCCGGTACTGACAGCCCCTCGCCGTCGCGGGCTCTCCCCGGGGAGGACGCTGACGCGGCCCACCCCGGTTCTCCCCCCGCCGTTCGATGGTGCGTCCACCCTACGCCGGGGCGGGTTCGCCCTGAGGGGGAGGGAGGGCGGCCATCCGGGCGCAGGCCGCGACGACTTCCGACTCGACCTCGTCCAACTCCCGCCCCTCGGCCGTGCTCTTGGCGATCGCCAGGGCCGCCGTCTGCACGGTCAGGGCGCGGGCCGGAACGTCCAGCCGGGGCCAGGGATCGCCGTCCGCCGGTACGGCCGGGCCGGCGGCCGCCCGGTACGCGCCGAGGAACCGCTCCCAGATGTCCGGGGCCAGCAGCCCGGCCGCGAACCAGGCGGCCGGGCGGGCCAGGTCCCAGGCCGGATCACCGGTGCCGAGGTCGTCCACGTCGATGAGCAGCCACGCCCCCTCGGGCACCGGGTGGCGCACCAGTTGGCCCAGATGGAGATCGCCGTGGCAGAGGGCGGGCCGCCCTGCGGCGGGCAGCGGGGCGGCCGTGCCGCCCCGGGCCCAGGGCGGCAGCCGCCGCCAGGCCGCCTCCACCGGGGCGGCGGCCGGATGCGGGCCCACCGCGCGCATCCGCTCCACCGCCAGCGCCGCCTTGGCGGGACCGCGCATCGGCGGCAGCGGTCCCAGCGCGGTGAGCGGTGTGCGGTGCAGCCGGGCCAGCAGGACGGCCGCCTCCTCCCAGGGCGCCGCCGCCGGGTCCTCCGGGTCGACCGGCACCCCGTACGGCCACGCCGACACCGGCCGCCCCCGCACCTCGTCCAGGGCGACCGGCAGCGGCGGCAGCAGGATGCCGGTCAGCAGCGGATGGGCCGCCACCGCGAGACGGGCCCGGTGCTCGGGCGAACCGGCGCCCGGTGCGTGCGCCTTGGCCACCGCGCGGCCGTGCCGGACCACGGTGCCGTCGGGCCGGTCGGCGAGCACCCCGGCGGCGGGGTCGCCCCGGCCCGGGGCGACGGGCAGGGCGCCGCAGGCGGCGCAGGGGGTGCGGGGGCGGGGCGGATGCGCGGCGGACCGGGCGACCCCGGCGAGGGTACGGAGGAGGGTGTCGGAGTCGCGGGGGTGGGAGTCGCGGGGGTGGGAGTCCTGCTGCACGGGGCGACCCTACGTGCCGCCGTGCGGGAACGGACATGCGCGGGTGAGGGCAGAGAAAAAGCGGTGGCCGGCAGCTCCCCAGCTGCCGGCCACCGCTGCCGTCCGCCGCACCCCCGTCCCCACGGGGTCGGGCCGGATGTCCTTGGCCCGGGCCGCTCTCCCGGACCCGGAGCGCCGATCAGCGCCCCAGCATCACGCCCACGGACGACGCTTGTGCGACCACCTGGTCCCAGCCGCCGAAAACGACGAACAGGACGGCGGCCAGAGGGAGGACCATGGCGGCCGCCGCCAGCGGATGCCGGCGACCGGACGGACGGACACCGAACGAGGCGAACGCCTCGCCGGCCCGGGTACGGCTGATGCTTCGCGCTGCCGTGTCCGCCATGGTCCCTCTCCCATCGAGTTGGCAGCGGCGGGCGTCCTTGCCTCGGGGGACGAGTGCGTCGCCCGCCGCTTGCCTACCAACTTAGGGAAACGAACACCTCTGGTCGTCATGCCCGCGTACCGATCGGCGGGCCTCCCCGAGGATGAGCCCACGACCGGCGGCGTACTCCCCTGGGTGGAGACGTCCCCCGAGGAGTGCGGGTCTTCCCGGAGGGGGCAGGCCTTCCGGGGCCCTGCGGAGGGTGCGTCCGGAAGCCGTGAGGGCACTCCCCGAGGCGGCGACGAGGGTGGCGCGGGCGGGGTGGAGGGTCGGGTGACATGTCTCACGCCTTCGCCGGCGCTCGGCGCCCGGCGTTCGTGATGTTGACGCGCGGGGCGGGTCCGGTGCGGACGGGAGGGGACGGCCGAGTCCGGGGCGGTGGGGAGGGGAGCTTTATCAGACGGTGCGTCAAAAAGGTTGAGCAGTAGCGGGGTTGTTCGGGTGGGGGCGGGGCACTCGTGGATGCGGCTTGCTGAGCGCGTCTCATATGCGCTTTCCGGCCCGCCAATCGGTCCGCGCGGGAGGGCGCGGCCTATGAGCGCGCCGGGACATGGATACGTAAGCTGTGCCCAGTCAAACGGATTACCGCGACTGCGG
Source organism: Streptomyces sp. NPDC046887 (assembly GCF_040644755.1). Lineage (NCBI taxonomy): Bacteria > Bacillati > Actinomycetota > Actinomycetes > Kitasatosporales > Streptomycetaceae > Streptomyces > Streptomyces sp. NPDC046887. Next base: position 9,892 of record NZ_JBEYXH010000039.1, on the reverse strand, counting down.
GGGTGGGGGCAGCTCCCCACCGAAGGTAGGGGACGGACATGGCGATGATGCGGCTCCGGCGCGAGGACCCGCGTGTCGTCGGCTCGTTCAGGCTGCACCGGCGGCTGGGGGCCGGCGGGATGGGGGTCGTCTATCTGGGCTCCGACCGGCGGGGGCAGCGGGTCGCCCTGAAGGTGATCCGCCCCGACCTGGCGGAGGACCAGGAGTTCCGGTCCCGTTTCGCCCGCGAGGTGTCGGCCGCGAGGCGCATCCGCGGCGGCTGTACCGCGAGGCTGGTGGCGGCCGACCTGGAGGCGGACCGGCCCTGGTTCGCCACCCAGTACGTGCCCGGGCCCTCGTTGCACGACAAGGTCGCCGAGGAGGGTCCGCTGGTCGCCGCGGACGTGGCGGCGATCGGGGCCGCGCTCTCCGAGGGACTGGTCGCCGTGCACGAGGCCGGGGTCGTCCACCGGGACCTGAAGCCCTCCAACATCCTGCTCTCCCCCAAGGGCCCGCGGATCATCGACTTCGGCATCGCCTGGGCGACGGGCGCCTCCACCCTCACCCATGTCGGCACCGCCGTGGGCTCCCCCGGCTTCCTCGCCCCCGAGCAGGTGCGCGGGGCGGCGGTCACCCCGGCGACCGACGTCTTCGCGCTGGGCGCCACCCTCGCGTACGCGGCGATGGCGGACTCGCCCTTCGGGCACGGCAGTTCCGAGGTCATGCTCTACCGGGTGGTGCACGAGGAACCGCAGCTGAACGGCGTCCCGGACGCGCTCGCCCCCCTGGTACGGGCCTGCCTGGCCAAGACACCGGAGGAGCGGCCCTCCACCCTCCAGCTGTCCATGCGGCTCAAGGAGATCGCCGCGCGGGAGGCGCAGGGGCTGTCGGGCGGCCGCCCCGCCACCCCCCGGCCGCGCCGCGCGGCGGACGAGCGCCCCACCGGCCGGCTCACCGAGCGCTACCCCGAGCAGGCCGTCGAACGGGCCGCCGCCGAGCGGGTCGGTGAACGGGGCGCGGAACGGGTCGGTGAACGGGGCCTGGAACGGGAGGACACCCAGGGCCGCGGGGCGCAGGGCACCCCGGCGCCCCGCGGGCCCCAGGGCGGTGCCCGGCCGGCTCCGCCCCGCGGTCCCGCCCGTACCGGTGGGCGGGGTGACGCGGCGCGTGGGGCGGCCCCGGCGCGTACCGGACCCGGAACCGGGTCCCGTACCGGCTCCGGATCCCGTACCGGCCCCGGCACCGGATCCGGGGCGCGGACCGGCCCGGGCGCACGGACCGGGTCCGGCTCGCGCACCGGGACGGGCGGGCTGCGCCCGGCCAACCCCCGGCTGCTCCGTCAGCGGCTGTTCGTCTTCGTCGTCGTCACCCTGATCGTGCTGCTGGGCATCGCGGCGGCGCAGGCGCTCCAGGGGTAGGGCTCGCTACTGCTCGGGGCGGCCGGTGGTCACCGCGTAGAAGGCGACCGCGGCCGCCGCGCCGACGTTCAGCGAGTCCACCCCGTGGGCCATCGGGATGCGCACCAGGGTGTCGGCCGCCGCCAGCGCCCGGCGGCTGAGCCCCTCGCCCTCCGCGCCGAGCATCAGCGCCGCCCGCTCCAGCCGGTGCGGGGCCGCCTCGTCCATGGCCACGGCCCCCTCGGCCGGAGTGAGGGCGAGGAGCCGGAAGCCCGCCTCCCGTACCGTCTGAAGACCGGCCGGCCAGGGGTCGAGCCGGGCGTACGGCACCGAGAAGACCGCACCCATCGACACCTTCACCGAGCGGCGGTACAGCGGGTCGGCGCAGTCGGGCGAGAGCAGCACCGCGTCCATGCCGAGTGCCGCGGCGCTGCGGAAGATGGCGCCGATGTTGGTGTGGTCGTTGACGCCCTCCAGCACGGCCACCCGCCGCGCCCCGGCCAGCAGCCCGGCCGCCTCCGGCAGCGGCTCGCGGCCCATCGAGGCGAGCGCCCCGCGGTGCACGTGGTAGCCGGTGACCTGCTCGGCGAGGCGCGGCTCCACCACGTACACCGGGCAGTCGGCCGCCGCGATCACATCGGCCATCACCTCGACCCACTTGGCCGACAGCAGCATCGAGCGCATGCCGTACCCGGCCCGCACCGCGCGGCGGATGACCTTCTCGCCCTCGGCGATGAACAGGCCCTCGGCCGGCTCCCTGCGGCGGCGCAGCTCCACGTCGGTGAGGCCGGTGTAGTCACCCAGGCGCGGGTCGGCGGGGTCGTCCAGGAGCAGGGGTTCAGCCACGGGGGGCCTCCTCCTGACCGTCGGCGTCCTGGACGGGGGGCTTGGTGGGGCCTTCGGTGACCACTTCGGCGGGGAGCTTGGTGGGGCCCTCGGCGACCACCTCGCCGACGACGATCACGGCCGGCGGGCGGACGCCTTCGGCCGCCACCCGCTCCCCCACGGTCGCCAGGGTGGCGTCCACCCGGCGCTGGGCGGCCATGGTGCCCTCCTGGACCAGTGCCACCGGCGTCGCGGGATCCTTGCCGTGGGCGACCAGCGCGGCGGCGATCGCGCCGATCTTGTCGACGCCCATCAGGATCACCAGGGTGCCGGTGAGGCGGGCCAGCGCGGCCCAGTCCACCAGGGAGCGCGGGTCCTCGGGCGCGACATGCCCGCTGACCACGGTGAACTCATGGGCCACCCCTCGGTGGGTCACCGGGATGCCGGCCGCGCCCGGGACGCTGATCGAGCTGGAGATGCCCGGCACCACCGTGCAGGCGATGCCCTCCGCGGCGAGTGCCTGTGCCTCCTCCATGCCGCGGCCGAAGACGAACGGGTCGCCGCCCTTCAGCCGGACCACCGACCTACCCGCCTTGGCATGCTGGATCAGCGCGTTGTTGATGGCCTCCTGGGCCATGAAGCGGCCGTACGGGATCTTCGCCGCGTCGATCACCTCGACGTGCGGCGGCAGCTCGTCCAGCAGGTCCCGGGGGCCGAGGCGGTCGGCGATGACCACGTCCGCCTCGGCGAGCAGCCGCCGTCCCCGGACGGTGATCAGGTCCGGGTCGCCGGGGCCGCCGCCGACGAGGGCGACGAAGGGGGTGCGGGCGCGGTGGTGCGGGGCGGCGATCGAGCCCTCGCGCAGGCCCTCCACGATGGCGTCCCGGACGGCGGCGCTGCGGCGCGGGTCCTGGCCGGTGAGCACGGCGACCGTGACACCCTCGCTACGGCCGGTCGCCGGGGTCCACGCGGTGGCGGCGGCCGCGTCGTCGGAGCGCACGCACCACACGCGCTCCCGCTCGGCCTCGGCGGAGGCCCGGGCGCAGGCCGCCGGGTCGCTCGCGGTGATCAGGGCGTACCAGGCTCCGGCCAGGTCGCCCTCCTCGTAGCGGCGGCGCTCCCAGCGGAGCTCGCCGGCCTCGACCATGGCCTCGACGGAGGGGGTGGCCGAGGGCGACACCAGGGTGACGTCGGCGCCCGCGGCGACCAGGGCCGGGAGCCGGCGCTGGGCGACCTGGCCGCCGCCGATGACGACGACGCGGCGCCCGGACAGGCGCAGTCCGACGGGGTAGGCGGGGTGGTCGGCGTTCTCGGCCATGCTCGATGCGGCTCCTCGGCGGGGCGCGGGGGCGCTGCGGGGCAGCGCGGGGCGCGGTGCGGTGGTGTGGGCCGCTGCGGCGGTGGAGCGGCTGGTCGGGGGGTCGGGGCTGGTCGGAGGGGGTGGGGCGTTCTGGCCAACGATAGCCGTGGGGGCGGCTGGCGCCGCCAGTGGCCCGGTCTGGCCGGTGGCCTCTCCCCCAAGGACTCCGTCCAGGGGGTACCCCCATCGCGGGTGGGTCTGCGGTGGTTGCGGTCCGGTGGCGGTTTGCCGGTTCGGTGGGTGTGCACTCTGCCCGGTGGGTGGGGGGCGGGGCACTCCGGGCTCACGTGCTCGCCGCTCGCGCTCACCGTCAGACGTCACACGCACCGCCTCATCACGCTCGTCGGCTGCGCGCGCGACCCTGCATACCCCACCCAACGTCCGGAGGGCGACTGCACCCCCGGTGGCACGACTGCCCGGCCATAGGCCGGGAAACAGCCCAGGCGGTAACTACGGGCACTGGTCGGCCGGAGTGCCCACGCCCCCCACCCGCCGGAGAGCAGGACCGACCGAGGGGCCTGCGGGAGGTTAGCGGACCGCAACCGGGACGGGCCCGACCGCGGCGGCGAACGCGGCGGGCGGGCCCGGGCACCGGCGGCGCCAGCCGCCCACGGCTACTTCTCGGTGACTCCGGCGGAGTCGAACGTGGCTACCTCGTGCATGGCGCGGGCGGCGCTCTGGATGACGGGGAGGGCCAGCAGGGCGCCGGTGCCTTCGCCGAGGCGGAGGTCGAGGTCGACCAGGGGGCGCAGGCCGAGCTTGTTGAGCGCGGCGACATGGCCGGGCTCGGCGCTGCGGTGGCCGGCGATGCAGGCGGCCAGGGCCTCCGGGGCGATGGCGCGGGCCACCAGGGCCGCCGCCCCGGCGCTGACGCCGTCGAGGACGACCGGGGTACGCAGGGAGGCGCCGCCCAGGATGAAGCCGACGAGCGCGGCGTGCTCCAGGCCGCCGAGCGCGGCGAGGACGCCGAGCGGGTCGGCCGGGTCCGGGCGGTGAAGGTCCAGGGCGCGGCGGACCACGTCGACCTTGCGGGCGTGCATCTCGTCGTTGATGCCGGTGCCGCGGCCGGTGACCTCGGCGGGGTCGGCGCCGGTGTAGACGGAGATGAGGGCCGCGGAGGCGGTGGTGTTGGCGATGCCCATCTCACCGGTGAGCAGCGCCCGGTTGCCCGCGGCGACCAGGTCGCGGGCGGTCTCGATGCCCACCTCGACGGCGGCCATCGCCTCTTCGCGGGTCATCGCGGGACCGGTGGTGAAATCGGAGGTGCCGGGGCGGATCTTGCGCGGCAGCAGTCCGGGGGTGGCCGGGAGCTCGGAGGCCACGCCGACGTCCACCACGCACACCTCGGCACCGACCTGGTTGGCGAAGGCGTTGCACACCGCGCCGCCGCCCAGGAAATTGGCGACCATCTGGGAGGTGACCTCCTGCGGCCAGGCGGTGACGCCCTGGGCGTGCACCCCGTGGTCGCCGGCGAAGATCGCCACGGCGGCGGGCTCCGGGATGGGCGGCGGGCACATCCGGGAGAGCCCGGAGAGCTGCGCGGAGATGATCTCCAGCATGCCGAGCGCGCCGGCCGGCTTGGTCATCCGCTTCTGGCGCTCCCAGGCCTCGCCGAGCGCCTTGGCGTCGAGGGGGCGGATACCGGCGACGGTCTCCTGGAGGAGGTCGTGCGGTTCCGCGCCGGGCAGCACCCGGCGGCCGTAGGTCTCCTCGTGGACCACCCAGGAGAGCGGGCGCCGCTTGGACCAGCCGGCCTGGGCGAGCTCGGGCTCCTCGGGGAACTCGTCGACATAGCCGACGCAGAGGTAGGCGACGACTTCGAGGTGGTCGGGAAGGCCGAGGCTGCGGACCATCTCGCGCTCGTCGAAGAAGCTGACCCAGCCGACGCCGAGCCCTTCGGCGCGGGCCGCGAGCCAGAGGTTCTCCACCGCGAGGGCGGAGGAGTAGGGCGCCATCTGCGGCTGGGTGTGCCGACCGAGGGTGTGGCGGCCGCCGCGGGTGGGGTCGGCGGTGACGACGATGTTCACCGGGGTGTCGAGGATGGCCTCGATCTTCAGTTCCTTGAACTGCTTGGCGCGGCCCTTGGGGAGGGAGCGGGCATAGGCCTCGCGCTGCCGCTGGGCCAGTTCGTGCATGGTGCGCCGGGTCTCGGCGGAGCGGATGACCACGAAGTCCCAGGGCTGGGAGTGGCCGACGCTCGGCGCGGTGTGCGCGGCCTCCAGGACGCGGAGCAGCACCTCGTGCGGGATGGGGTCCGGGCGGAAGCCGTTGCGGATGTCGCGGCGCTCGCGCATGACGCGGAGGATCGCCTCGCGTTCGGCGTCGTCGTAGGGCGGGGCGGCGGGGGTGGCCACCGATGTGGCGGGTTCGGCCGGTTCGGACTCGGGGGCGGTCACCTCATCGGTGGGCACCTCCTCGGTGACCGCTGAGGGGGTGGGTTCCACGGTCGCCGTCTCTTCGGCGGGTGCCTCTTCGGTGGGTACCTCGTGGGTGGGTGCCTCTTCGGTGGGTGCCTCGTGGGTGGGTGCCTCTTCGGTGGGTGCCTCTTCGGTGGGCGTGACCGCTGCGGGGGGCGTGTTCTCGGGGGCGGTGGCCGCCGGCGCCGGCTCGGGGTCGGCGGGGGCGGGCTCGGGCCACTCCACCGGGGCGGGGTGCGGCTGCTCGGCGGTGAGCAGGGGCTCTGCCTCGGGCGCGGGGGCGGGGATGTGTTCGGTCGCCGGTTCGGGGGCGGATTCGGCCTGGGGGGCGGGCTCGGACTCGGACACGGACTCGGACACGGGCACGGATTCCGGCTCGGGTGCGGGAGCGGTCTCGGTCGGTGCCTCGGTGGGCTGGGGGGTCGGCTCGATGAGGTCGGTGGCGGGCGCCGGTACGGTCGCGGGCTCGGCGGCCACCGCCTGCTCGGCTACGGGGGTCGGCTCGGCGGCCACGGCCTGCTCGGCTACGGGGGCCGGTTCGGCTACGGGGGCCGGTTCGGCGATGGGGGCCGGTTCGGCGATGGGGGCGGGGTCCTGGGCCGGGGTGACGGCCGCAGGCGGCAGCTGCTCGGGGGCCACCGGCTGCGGGGCCTGCTCGGGGGCGACCTCGGGAGCCGTCGCCTCCGGGGCGGTCACCTCGGGGGCGGTCACCTCGGGGGCGGGCGCCTCGACGGCGGCCGTTTCGGCGACGGGCTCGGCGGCCGGGGGCTCCGGGGTCGAGGGGGCCGCTTCGGCGGGCAGGGGGGTGGCGGACGTGGCGTCGGGGAGGGGGGGCTCCACCACAGGGGCGGCCGGGGGTTCGGGGGCCGCCGGGGCCGGGGAGGGCTCGGGGGCGAGGTGGGGCGGGGCCGGGACGGTGCCTTCGACGGGGACGAACTCCGGTGCGGCGGCGGGGGCCGGGATGTCGGGAACGACCGTTTCTGCTGCGGGGGCCGCCTGGGCCGGCTGAGGCGCGGGGGACCAGGGTTCGGCGCTGGGGGGCGGGAGGTCGCTGAGGGGGGCCGGGTGCGGGGGGTCCTCGCGGGGGACGTCGAGGTACTCCAGGCCGCCGGAGGTGGCCGGGCCGGGGGTGGCGGGGCCGCGGTCGGCGAGGGAGCGGACGACGCCGGCGGTGGGGTCGGGCACGGGCGGGCCCAGGTGCAGGGGGCGGCGGGGGGCCGAGGGGGCCTGGGGGGCCGCCGGGGCCGGGGCGGGGGGCGGCTCGGGCAGGCGGACGGCGCCCAGGTCGACGGCGCCGGAGTCGCGGCCGTCGGTCTCGTGGGCGGCCGGCTGGTACGGCTGCGGGGCGGGCTGCTCGTACGCCTGGGGCGGGAGCGGCTGCTCGTGGCTGGTGGGGTGCGGGTAGCCGTAGGCGGGCCGGGGGTGGGGCTGCTCGGGGGCGGGGTGCTCGCTCCAGGCGCCCTGGGAGCCGGGCATGAGGAGCAGGTCGTCGTCCTCGGGGGCGGTCTCGGCGTCGAGGTAGGTGTAGGCGCCCGGTGCGGGGGTGCCCGGCTGCTCCACCGTGCCCGCGCCGTGCGGCTGCCCGTCGCCCGGGACCTGGCCGGTGTCAGTCATGCGTACCCCTCGCCCATCGGTTGTGCTCGTCGTTCCGCCCGTCGGCGGAAAGGGCCCGCCGACGTCACGTCCTCACGTATTGTCGCGGGCCCGTTCCGTGTTGGCAGCGGGTTGCGCCGCCGCGGGCTGTGGACTGCGCCACGTTGCGCACCCCCCGGTCGCGCCGCCGCGGCCGCGGCCGCGGTACGACGGTCGGCCAGCCTACCCGGCGGGCCGTAGCCGGGTGGTCACGGGGCGGGGGCGGGGCGGCGGCCGGTGAGCAGGAAGACGGTGGCGCGTTCGCGTTCCGTCCAGGTGGCCGGGTCGAGGTCCACGGTCTGGAGCAGGACGCACTCGGTGGTGTAGCCGCCTGCGGCGAGCACGGCGGTGGTGGCCTCGGCCTGGTCGCGGGTGGCCGCGTGGGTGGTGATCCGCTCGGGGCGGCGGTCCACGCAGGCGGCGACGGTCTCGGGGCCGCCGCCGCCGATGCGGACGACGTCGGGTTCGGGGAGCCGTTCCAGGATGTGCGGGGCGCGGCCGGTGACGGTCTGGAGCTGGACGCCGAAGTGCCGGGCGGCGGCCTCGGTGCGGGCGCAGGCGGCCGGGTCGGCGTCCACGGCGATGACGGCGGCGCCGAAGCGGGCGGCCTCCACGGAGAGCGCGCCGGCGCCGCAGCCGATGTCCCAGACGAGATCGCCGGTGCGGGGGCCGAGGCGGGCCAGCTGCTCGGTGCGCAGGGCGGTGCCCTCGCCGGTGCCGAGGGCGCCGCCGTAGGCGTGCGGGGCGAGGCCCCAGCCGCGTACCGGACCGGGGTCGGCGCCGAGCAGCCAGCCGGGGCCTTCGGTGAGGCCGGCGCCGCCGATGGAGATGACCACGTTGGGGTCGCGCCAGACGTGGTCGGCGGCCTTGTCGGAGGTGAGGACGGTGACCTGTTCGCGGTCGGTGCCCAGTTCCTCGCAGATGACGAAGGTGCGGTGGACGCCTTCGAGCAGGAGGGCGAGTTCGGCGGGTCCGGCGCCGGGTGAGGTGAGCACGGCGACCTTGGGGTGGGCGCGGCAGACGTTGACGGCGCGGCGCAGGGTGCGGCTGTGGGCGACCACGACCCGGGCGTCGTCCCAGGGCATTCCGGCGCGGGCGAAGGCGGCGGCGACGGAGGAGACGGCGGGGACGACCTCGACTTCCAGGCCGTGTTCGGGGGCGCGCAGGGTGCGGACGATGCCGAAGAAGCCGGGGTCGCCGTCGGCGAGGACGACCGCGGTGCCGCGGTGGCCGGCGATGCGGCGGGCGGCGAGGTCGAGGCTGCCGAGGCGGACGCGTTCGGCGGTCGGCGGGATCTCGGGGAGTGCCAGGTGGTGGCCGGCTCCGGCCACCAGGGTGGCGGCGGCGAGGGCGGAGCGGGCGGCAGCGGTGAGGGGTGAGCCGTCCCAGCCGATCACCGTGACCCGGTCGGCCATCGTCGTGTGTCTCCTGGTGGTGGGAAGGGGGTGGTGGGGAGGGGGTCCGGTGAGCGTACCGGGTGGGGGGCGGGGCGCGGGGCGGTGGTGTCAGTTCCACTCGGTGTAGGAGGGATATCCGGCCTCGGCCATGGGGTCGTCGCTGCCTTCGAGGTCCTCGGGGAGCAGGCTCCAGACGATGAGGTCGGTGCGGATGTCGGTCCAGCCCCCGTCCGCGGTGCGGGTGCGGGCTATGGAGGCGTTGCGCAGCACGCCCTCGCTGAGGCAGCCGGCCTTCTGGGCGACCTGCTGGGCGGCGGTGTTGCCGGCGGCGGTGCGCAGTTCGAGGCGTTCGAAGCGCTGGTCGGTGAAGAGCCACTGGGCGGTGGCGAGCAGGGACTCGGTGGCGTAGCCCTCGCCGCGGGCCCAGGGGGCGGTGGCGTAGCTGATCTCGGTGGCGCGGATGTGCCAGTCGGTGCGGCTGAGTTGGACGGTGCCGACGAGGCGCTGGGTGAGGAACTCGGTGACGGCGAAGGCGAGTCCGCGGCCGGTGGTGCGCTGGGCGGGGGCGGTGCGGTGGATGAAGCGCTCGGCGTCGGCGGGGGTGCAGGGGTGGGGTACGGGGGTCCAGGCGACAAGGAGTTCATCGGCTGCCATCTCGGTGTACGCGGGGAGGTCGGCGTCCTCGAAGGGGCGCAGCACCAGCCGTTCCGTGCTGATCGTGACGTCCGGAAAGGTGGTGGGCATGCCGCAAGCTCCAGCCGGGGTTGATGGACCGTCCGTACGGGCCGTGCGCACCCCACCAGCCCCGCCGAGGACGCCTTCTTCCACCATATGGAGGAGAAGCTGACCGGCACCGACCCGGGCAGCAAGGTCGCCGCCACCGTG